>JABFSD010000166.1 GCA_013140935.1 Acidobacteriota bacterium | reverse complement strand
ATGCAATGGTGACCGCAGCAATTATCGAACAACTCATCAATATCGTCGGCGCGCCACACGTCTCGACTGCGAACGACATCATCGCCGCTAATTCGCAGGACGCACTCAAGCAAGTCTTTTGCGCTGACGCCGTCGTCTTTCCGCACACTGCCGAAGAAATCGCCGCCATTCTCAAGCTCGCCAACGACCAGCGTTTTTACGTCACGGCGCGCGGCGGCGGCGTAGGTTACACGGGCGGAGCCGTCCCCATTCGCGGCGGCATCGTGCTGGCGACCGCGCGCATGAATCGCATTCTCGAAATCAATCCGGCTGATCTCGTCGCCATCGTCGAACCCGCCGTGACCAATTACGACTTGCAAAAAGCCGTCGAAGCGCAAGGCTGTTTCTATCCGCCCGACCCGTCGAGTTGGCGCGAATCATTCATCGGCGGCAACATCGCATTGAACGCAGGCGGGCCGCGCTGCGTGAAATATGGCAATACGAAACAGTTCGTCTTGGGGTTGGATTTCGTCACGCCGACGGGCGAGATCATTCGGGCGGGCGGGCGCGTACCCAAAAACGCCACGGGCTTTCATCTCGAAAGTTTGCTCGTCGGCAGCGAAGGCATGTTGGGGGTTATCACGCGCGCTACGTTGCGGCTGTTGCCAAAACCCGAAGCGCGCCGCACGGCGCTGGCGATTTTTGAATCGGCGCAACACGCCTGCAACCTCGTCGCTGATTTCACGAGCTCCGGCATCTTGCCCGTCGCGCTCGAATTGCTTGACCGCACTTCGATCAACGCGATTGAAGATTACGAACCATCGGGCTTGCCGCGTCACGCAGGCGCATTGATTTTGATCGAAGTAGACGGCCTCACCGAAGCCGTCACGCGCGAAGCTGAAATCGTGCGGGCGCTGTGTCTCAAGCATCACGCCATTGAATTCAAGCAAGCCGCTGATGACGCCGCCGCCGAGGCGCTGTGGGAAGTCCGCCGCAAGATGTCGCCCGCCGTCGCGCGTACCGGCGTCATCAAACTCAATCACGACGCGGTCGTGCCGCGTTCGCGCATTCCTGAAATGTTGTCGTTTATCGAAGGCTTGAGTGCTGAGTCGGGCTTCTTGATTCCTACGTTCGGACACGCGGGCGACGGCAATTTGCACATCAACGTGATGTTGCCCGACCGCGAAGAAGACACGCGCAGACGCGGCGCTGATACGGTGCGAAAAGTTTTCACGAAAGCGGTCGCACTCGGCGGAACGATTTCAGGCGAACACGGCGTAGGCTATGCGAAAGCGCCCTTCCTCGATTTGGCGATAGATGAGCCAACGATCAATCTCATGAAAACGATCAAGCGCGCGCTCGACCCGAACGGCATTCTGAATCCGGGCAAAGTATTTGAGCAGCCACTGCCTGCGCACGAAGTCGGTTTTGTAAACGCGAATGAGCCTTGCTGTTAAAACCAATCCTTACGATTTCGGCACATAATATCCGGCGCGATGGCGCAGCGCGTAACCCGGCTTATTCACTTTGACTTCGATCTTGCGATAAGCGCCGTCGCGGGCTTCGTTGGCAGAGTAATAACCCAGCACGTATTGCGTCCTGAGTTGGTCGGCCAATTGGCTGAAGGCTTCGTCGAGTTGTTTGAGTCCGGTGTCGTCGTCCTGTTTCTGATCGAGCGTCGGCAACGTAGGCGCAAAGACTTCACCGCCCGTTTCTTTGGTCAGGGTTGAAAGCGCGCGTTCAGCCCCGATGTCGCGCAGGTTTTGCGAACCCCACAGCTTGCCGGTGTAAACCGAATAAATCACTGCGTCCACTTCCTGCGTAATTTGCAACGCCTCTTTCAACGTCTTGTGGCTCACCGTATCGCCGCCGTCCGTCACCAGCACAATCACGCGGCGGCCTGACGTAGCGCGCAGATATTCCGCCGCGAGATAAATGCCGTCATACAACGCCGTCGCGCCGCCCGCCTTGAGTTGGCGCGTAGCGTTCGACAACAACTGCGGCTTGTTGGTGAATTCCTGCATCACATCGGTCTCAGTCGCCACCGCGAAAACCGCCGCCTGATCTTGTGGGCGCATCATCTTGTCAAAAAATTTCGCGGCGGCTTTTTTCTCGAAATTTAAGCGCTGCGCTACGCTCATGCTCGCATCGAAAAGCACGACCATCCGCAACGGCGTCTCGCTCTCGCGGGCGAAATTCGTCACCTCTTGCGCTACGCCGTCTTCGAGAATAGTGAAATCCTCTTTTGCCAGCGCGGCTTTTTCAGTCGAATTTTTCAGCGTCGTCACAGTCACCGTGACCAAATCACTGTTAATGCGAATGGAGTCTTCGTTGCCCGACTTGCCGCGCGTTTCGTTAACGACTTTGGGCAATGGCGCAGGCGGCAATGGCTTGGCAGGACGTTTATTATCGGGTTCTTTTTCAGATTTGTTGCGTCCGCTTTGGCTGTGAGTTGGTGAGAACAAAAGTCCCGCCAGCAAAAGGCCGCTCACCGCAGAGGCGCAGAGGTCTCGCAGAGTTACACAGAGAAAACTCTCCGCGAATCTCTGCGAGACCTCTGCGCCTCTGCGGTGAGATGAACTTTGGTTTTGCTTACCTTTCATTCTTTCAGTCGCTTTCGCCAATTTCATTGAGCCACGCTTTGAAGGCCGTCAGCCCACGTTCGACCTGGATACGATGACGATCCGATTTTTTCTTCGCTACTTTTCTGACTTCGGGTTCGAGCGCAGGCAACAACGCAAACGTCGTATTCGCCGGTTGAAAATTTTTCGCATCGGCATGCGCCAGATAAAACGCTAATGAACCGATGGCCGACCAACGCGGAGCCGCCGCCGTTTCTTTGCCCCAGGCCAGGCGCGCCGCGTTCATTCCGGCTAGCATCCCGGTCGCCATCGCTTCCGTATAACCTTCGATACCTGAGATTTGTCCGGCAAACAGAACGCGCGGATGCAATCTCATTTGCAGCGTTTCTCGCAACAGGCGCGGCGAGCAAATATACGTATTGCGGTGCATCTGGCCGAAGCGGATGAATTCGGCTTGCTCCAGGCCCGGAATCAATTGCAGCACGCGCCGTTGCTCGCCGTATTTGATGTGACATTGAAAGCCGACAATGTTGTAAGCGTCAGCCAATAGGTTTTCCAACCGCAGTTGCACACAGGCATAAGGCTGAAGCCCCGTGCGCGGGTCAATCAAGCCGACCGGTTTCATCGGTCCATAACGCAACGTATCGCGTCCGCGCCGCGCGATCTCTTCAATCGGCAAACAGCCTTCAAAAAACTTGGCCTCGTCTTCCATGCCTTCATGCGGTTTGACCGTTTCAGCCACGCACAAGGCCTCATAAAAACGGTCGTATTCCTCCTTGTTCATCGGGCAATTGACGTAATCGTCGCCGCCCTTACCGTAACGCGCGGCCTTGAAGGCTACGTCGTAATTGATCGTGTCGCCTTCGACAATCGGCGAGATGGCATCGAAAAAATACAAATCATTCTCACCCGTCAACGCGCCGATGGATTTGACCAACGCCGACGAAGCCAACGGCCCCGCCGCAA
>JABFSD010000879.1 GCA_013140935.1 Acidobacteriota bacterium | reverse complement strand
CGTTCATCAAGCTGTTGCCGCTCACGGCAGTGAATGACGGATTACGCGCTGTGATGAATGAAGGCGCAACGCTGGCTTCGCAAGGATTGCCGCTGGCGATATTGGCGGGGTGGGCAGTGCTGACGTTTGTGCTGGCGCTGAAGCTGTTTCGTTGGCAATAACTCTGTGGCACAAGATGGCATCTTGTGCCACTACGCAAAGGTAAACTTATGGTCGCATCGAATAACAAACATCGAAATATCACTTACGGCGTAGGCGATGAAGTCTCCTACGTTTTCGGCAACGGCATCGTTTACGGCGAAGTCACGCGCCTGCTCGAAGGCGGACAAGCCATCGAGATTCTTTTTGAAGACGGTCGCAAGGAAATCAAAAAATCACGCGACGGCGCATTAAGATTGTTGCGCCGCGCAACCGGCTTGAGCGAAGCGCAGGAAGAAAACAAAGACCGCGCCAAATCCCGCGACGTAGACATCGCCGACGTAATGCGCGGCGACATGCGGCGCGGCAGCAGACCCTGATGAGTGAAAAGTGAAAAGTGAAAAGTGAAAAGTGAAAAGTGAACAACGCTGGTTGTTGCGACTCACTGTTCACTATTAACTTTTCACTTCAAAAAGTTGCGAGCTTCCGTTTTGACAGCTTGCCCCATTGGCCGGTTTCGCGGCGGCGGTGATAAGGCATCGAAGCGGCGGAATCGCGGCTGCGGGCGAAGAGTTCGCGGGCTTGCGCGGCGTCGCCGAGTTTCGCCATCGTTTCGCCCAGCCAGTAAAGACCTTCCGGGTCGTATTCACGACGGTTGATGAATTTGTCTAACGCCTCACGGGCTTCCTGAAACATGCCTGCGCCGAAATAAGTCGCGCCGACTTCGCGCCAAATTTCGTGCAGCGAATGTTTTTCATCCAGCGCAACGACTTTGCCGAAATGGTTGATCGCGTCGCTGTAGCGCCCTTGCTCGCGCGCGATGCGTCCGAGTTGGAAGTGCGCGTCGGTTTCGCGCGGATCAATCTCGACGGCGCGCTCGAAGCGTGTTTGGGCTTCGGCAAATTGACGGCGCTGTTGATAGATGAGACCGAGTTGATATTGCGCTTCGCCGTCGTGGTCGTTCACCGTCGCCGCGTGCAGGCTGCGACGAAAACTTTTCTGCTGGCTATATCCGCCGCTGTAAAACGCCCAACTGCCTAACGCAATCGGCAATGCCCAGCACAGCGGAAACATCATCGCTATGCTGACGAACGGGCCGTAAAGCAACATCGCCAGCCACGAGATGCTCACCGTAATCAGCGCGCTTTGCATCCTCGCGCCGCTGATCGTCCGCAGCGCACAAATCATCAAAATGCCGAAGACCAGCTTCGCGCCAAACCACAACCACAACGCGCCATTGCCTTGCGCCGCCAGCCCCAGTACGGCGAATGGCAAATGCGCCGCCGACCACACCGTCAGCGTACAGATCAACAGTGAGCCATACATCCGCTGCATCACGACCGCGAAGCTGCCCAGATATTCGAGTTGCGCCAAAACGAGCAACGTACCCGGCACATAAAGCAGCGCCAGCGCCAGCACCGCCGTCAGCACGCTCGACGTAGAAAACGAAAACAGCCACCGCCCGAACGAACCGAACAGCGGCATCGTTTCGGTTTGGGTGACCGCCGGCAACGAGGCCAGCATCTGTTGTTTTTGTTCCGCCGTGATTTCGCCTTCGGCCAGCAACTCGTCGTACATCCGCGCTGCTTGCTGATAATCGCCTTGCGAGAACGCCGCTGTCTCATATCTTTCATACAGCCGATTCGCCAGACCGAATTGCAGCAATACTGATACGACGACGACCGAGATGGCGGCGGGCATCCACTCGCCCTCATCCATCAGGCGGCTCAACGCACTGATCGGGCGCAGATAAAGTTGCGGAAACAATTTGAGGAACAGCATGGCGAAACTCCTATGTTGTGTGTCGGCTTGGGATGAGAGGCGGCAGCCGACAAATGATTTACGAACGGCGCGCAGGCTACGTTGAGTCGAATCGGTGGTCAAGAAAAATATCCGTGCGATGTAGAACAAGATGTCATCTTGTTCTACGTCGCACATGGCGCAAATTGCCTGAGAACAGTGCGATGGCTACAATGCCGCGCGTTCCCGATAGATCACGATGCCCGATCACGATGAAAGACACTTTGTTACCCTTGCTGGCTTGTCCTGCGTGCGGCGGCGAGCTGGCCTTAACCGCCACGCACCGCGAAGCCGCCGAAATCATGACCGGCTCACTCCAATGCAAACCCTGCCGCGCGGACTATCCCATCCGTCACGGCGTACCGCGTTTTGCCGATGTCGCCAATGACGAAAGGCAGCGCGAGACCGCCGCCAATTTTGGCGCGCAATGGCTGGTCTTTGACGAAGTGCAGTCTCATCACGAACAACAATTCCGCGACTGGATCGCGCCCGTCACACCTGAGTTCGTTGAGGGCAATTTCGTACTCGAAGGCGGATGCGGCAAAGGACGCCATACGCGCGTCATCGCCGACTGGGGTGCGCAAGCCGTCATCGGCGTAGACCTCAGCGACGCCGTCGAAGCCGCCTTTCGCAATACACGCGACTTGCCGAACGCGCACATCATTCAAGCCGACATCTATCGTTTGCCGTTGCGACAAGAGTTCGATTACGCCTTTTCGGTGGGCGTGCTGCATCACCTGCCCAATCCGCGCGGCGGATTCACGTCGCTGGTCAAACATCTCAACCCCGGCGGCGCGATTTCAGCGTGGATTTATGGACGCGAAAACAACGAGTGGATCATCAATTTCGTAGACCCGCTGCGCAAAACCCTGACCTCGAAATTGCCGACGCGTTGGCTCTATGCGCTGTCTTATCTGCCGACCATCGTTTTATCTCTCGCGTTGAAACTCATTTACGCGCCGCTGTCGCAAACGTCGCTCAAAAAGCGACTGTTTTATAGCAACTATCTTTGTTACATCGCGCGCTTCCCGTTCCGCGAGATTCACAACATCGTTCACGATCATTTGACCGCGCCGGTCGCCTATTACATTCGCCGCGAAGAACTCGCCGATTGGTATAAAGAAATCGAGTCGGTGGATTACGAAATCGCGTGGCACAACCAAAACTCGTGGCGCGGCTTCGGCTTTCTCGCAGCTTCAATAAAATCCGGGGAGGCCAAGCATGGCAACTGAAACTTGGGGCGACAATGGTGTAATGCGTCCGGTGAATTACGAAGTCCTCTTTGACGTAGAAGAAGACCACTGGTGGTTCGTCGGTCGGCGCGCCGTGGTCTTTGGATTGATTGAAGACGCGCTGCAAAAACATTCTCAACTGGCTACGCTCGACATTGGTTGCGGCACTGGAGCTACGTTAGATCGCCTGCGTAAATACGGCACTCCGCAAGGCGTAGACCTTTCAGAAATTCCCTTGCGTTTCACGCGCCAACGCGGACACGACCGCGTGCTGTGTGCCAGCGCCACGGAACTGCCTTTTGCATCCGACACCTTCGATCTCATTACCGGCCTGGACGTGGTCGAACATGTTGACGA
>JABFSD010000896.1 GCA_013140935.1 Acidobacteriota bacterium | reverse complement strand
GATTATAGCGGGGCATTTCTAATCTGCAACTCAAAACCTCAGCGCAAATAAAGCCAAGCCCCGACGATCAATCCCAATACGCACACGGCTACTTTCCATAACAACGTAGCGCGCGTGAGTTCTTCGACGCGGACGCCGACGTAATTGGCGATCCATACGTTGTGCGTATTGGTCGGGTCAGAGACGGTTTGCACTTGCACGACGCTCATCACGGCGGCGACCAGCGCGGGCGAAGGCAGCAGGTTGAGTGCGCTCAACAATGAATAGAGACCAATGCCTACGCCGTAAAGATTGAGCGGGCCGCGATAGAGCGCGAGCGGCGAGAGCAGTCCGAAGAAAGCGACATACACCATCGGCGAGCGGAAGTTGATGCCTTGCACCAGCGGCGCAAGCGAAGCCTTTACCGCCGGCAGTTCCGTTGTGTTCAACAACATGCCGATGCCGATCATCAGGATGACGGCGGCGGCTACGTCTTCGAAACCTTTGACAGCGGAACTGGCGAGTTGTTGTACGATTTCGCGCGGGCGTGTGAGCAATACGCCGATGATCGCGCTGATGATGAAGGCTGCCAGCACGGGCCACGCCAAACCTTTGTGTAAAGCGAGCGGCAAAATGGGTATGAGCAAGGCGATCAACGGCACGCCTTTGGGTTTGGCGTCCTCGTCCATTCGCGCAGCCCACGCGCCATACGAAGCCATGCGGCGCGCGGCGTAAAACAAAAAGGCGACGATCAACGCGGCGTCAATGGCGAAAAGATAATTGGCGAACTGGCTGATGGCGGCGAGCGATTCGAGCTTGAGCGTCTCTTTATACAACCCCCACGACGCAATGTTGAAGACGACGCCGAGGCCGTAAGCGAAAAGAAACAGCACGCCCGCGAGCTTACGCGGAACGCCGAGACTCATCATGATCGGCAGCGTTAAACCGCCGACCATAATGATCGCGCCGAGTCCGGTCAGCGTAGTGAACAGCAACGTGATCGCCGCCATCATCGTGATGGCGACGGCGAGCGGACGGTCGCCGCCGAATTCCGCCGCGCGCTTGATGAGTCCTTCGGCGATGCCGGTTTGCATCACTACGCGACCGAGCATGGCTCCGCCCAACACCATTAAATAAGCATCAACCAAGCGGCGCGAACCGGCGACGATCACGTCGTTGAGAATCTGGGCGAAGGGAGTCCGCGCGGCGACGGCCATCAGGACGGCCATCGCGGGTACGGCCAAAATGGCGGGCATCCGCCGCGTGAGCATCAACGCAGCGAAAACCAGAAAAATAAGAATGATGAGTGCGGCAAGCATCGTGATTCGGGTGATTGGGTTGGCGGATAGTACGGATGCGGCTGAGGCGTGGCAAGGCGAGGACGTAGAACAAGATGTCATCTTGTTCTACGTCCTCATTTCACGGTCACACTCACCGGACTGCTGGGAATGCCGTTGCGCGAAACGATCAGCGTATAAGTCCCCGCTGACAGGTTGGCCGGAAACTGAATATTAAATTGATTGAGTCCCGTGAAACCCGGCGCGCGTCCGGCGTAAAGCACGCGGCCCGCTGTGCCGTTAAACGTCGCCGTCACGCTGTTGGCGAAATTGCCGTCTACGTCTGTTGCGTCAACGCCGAGGCCGGAGCCGAAGGCCGCGATGATGTTGGGTGCGCCGTCAGCGGTGCGTGCGTTGAACGGCCCATTCGTATAACGAATCGCGTCAATTGCGGCGGCTGCACCGGTGCCCGTAGCGTTGAGCGTAAAGATCGCAGGCGTAGCAAAGGCGATTTGCATCGGGCCGGTGCGATGTAACTTGCTGCTCAAGTAAATCTCGATCAGCGCCGTCGCCGATTGATGGCCGGGCGATAGGGTTTGATATTTGGTGTTGCGCGGTACCTGAAAATTGATTTGCGTGGGCGAGACGAAATAAAGCGGCGCTGGTACGCCGTCAACCAATACGCTCACGTCAGCCAGGGTCGTAGGCAGCGGCACCGTGCGCGCTGCTGCCGTAGCGTTCGCCAGCCCTGCGCCGAAGAGCGCCGTCATTTCGCCCGGCGAAAGGCATTTTTGATAGCTCGCCGCCGAAGCCGAAGCCACCACGAGCGAAGCATTCTGTTCGCTCAAACCCGTAATGATGCTCGCCAGATAATCGGTGGATTGCGCGAAATAACTTTCAAACGCCAAGCGGGTGCGCGTGATTTTCGTGATGGTCGCGCTAGTTTGCGATGGGTCTTGCGTGACGAGGATGAATGCCGCCCGAAAGCTTTTTTGCGCCGCGCCTTTGTCGGGTAAGCGCGCGCCGTTGGCTTGAATGAGTTGATTGATGTTGACGGTTTGCCGCCCGCCGCTAACGATCAGGTCGGGACGCACGCCATAAGCACGGTCTACGCCAGCAGGCGCGGTGGGATTCGTAATGACAAACGTATCTGGCACGCCCGTGAAAGAGCGCAAGCCCATCAGGTAATGATCAAGCAGCGAGAAACCATCGGCCAGACTGCTCGAAGCGAAACGCCCGTCCTGATAATCCAACCACAGATTGCCTTCCATCACCGATGAACGCCGCGCTGCCGGATGATCCAGTACGGAAGGCGTATGCATGAACGTGCTCCAAAAACCTTCGTCGCGTCCCAACAGCACGGCCGCATCGCCGCCCGTATAACGAGTGCCAGCCAGCCAGCGCCGGCCGGTCTGTTGCAACATCAAACTCAAGGTGTGGTATCCGCCCAACGCCCGCGTTGTAGGCAAGTCTGGATACAACGTGCGAATGTTGCTCAGGCTGATGACGCCTTGCAGCCGCTGCGTGCCCAATGTGTTCGCCGGGTCGTTGTTGAATTGCGGCAAACCGATGCCACGAATCTCGTTGCGCACCGGAATATAGCTCGCTTGCGAACCGGCGACGTCGTAATCGAAATCGGTCATCACATAAATGAAATCGTAAGCGTCACGATTCGGATGCGTTGCATAAAACGTTTTGGCGACGGCCAGTTCGTCAATGCCGGGATTGAGCGAAAAGAATTCAGCAAAGGCACGATTGAAAACATTGGTCGGCGCGGCGCTCAAATTGACCAGCGTCGGCGTATTCAACGCGGAACCCGGACTCAAACCCACCATCGCGTTCGCCGTGAGTTGCACTTGTGCGTAATTCAATTGAATGCGTCCGTCAGCGAATAGCACGGCTTGAAAACGATGAACGCCCGGTGTGATGTCGCGCAGGTTCGCGGCGTAATCGCTGACGTTGTGCCACGTGATCGTGACGCGGTCGCTGGCGCGTTGAAGATAAATGCCGCTATCGCCCGTGGTAGCCGCCGCGCGTGCGTCGAGGTCGTTCCAATAAGCGGCGATACGCGCGGGGCCGCTGCGCAACTCGACCAGCGTTTCGGTCGAACTCGTCGTCGAAGCGTCAAAGGCCGAAGACGAAGCCTGTCCCGCCGCACGAAAGGTCAGATTGCCATTGCTGGCGATGCAAACGTTCGCGTAGCTCACACCGTAAAATGGAAAGTTGAAACCCAGGTCTTGCGTGAGATAAGCGTCATCGCCTGGTTCCGCAG
>JABFSD010000378.1 GCA_013140935.1 Acidobacteriota bacterium | reverse complement strand
GCATCGAGTTGCGCGAATTGCTGCGCGTGCTGGCATCGCAGGGCAAAGCGATTTTGATTAGTTCGCACATCCTCACGGAGTTGGCTGAGATTTGCGATACGGCAGTGTTTATCGAACGCGGCAAGCTGCTGCGTTACGGCGCGATTGACCAGTTGATGAACGGGCATTCGACGGATGTCGCAACGCAACGCAACGTCGTCATTCGCGTGCTGCAAGCGCCTGAAGAAGTACAAAGATTGCTGCTCGAAATGCCCGGCATCGAGTCGGCGCGGCTCGCGGGCGATGAGCTTTACGTCACGATTGCGGGCGATGATGAAGCCTGCGCCGACGTGTTGGCCGCACTCATTCAACGCGGTCTGCGCGTCGTAGAGTTCAAATTGCAACGCGCCAATCTGGAAGAGATTTTCCTGAACGTTACGCAAGGAGCCGTGCAATGAGCGCCGTCATACCTGTTCGCTTGCCGTTCGCCGAACGCCTGAGCGACCGGCTCAATCCCATCGTCATCAAAGAATTGCGCCAAGCCGTACAGAGCCGCTTTGTCGTAGCGATGCTGCTCGTCCTGCTCGCTATTCAACTGACGGCAGTCGGGTTGTATCTGCTTTTCAACACGTCAGCCAATTCCGATTTCACGGCGGGCCGCGTGATCTTCGGCATTCTGTTCACGATCATGCTAGGCGTGAGTTTGATTTTCGTACCCGCTTACACCGCCGTGCGCATGATCGCCGAGCGTTCTGACACGAATGTGGATTTGTTGTTCATCACTACGATCAAGCCGCGCAGCATCGTCGCGGGCAAGTTGCTGACCGCCGTCGTGTTGACGACGCTGATTATGAGCGCGTGTTTGCCGTTCATGGTGTTCACTTATTTTTTGCGCGGCATTGATCTCATCACGATCTTTTGGGTACTGGCTTATGCCTTTTTGATGATCGTGTCGTCGGGCGTACTGGCTTTGCTATTAGGCAGCCTGCCTTACGGTCGCGTCGTCAAAGCCTTCTTGAGTTTGCCCTTGCTCATCCTGTGCGTCATCGCGTTTTTCAGCACCGTAGCCATGATGTTCTGGTTCGTCGAACAAGGCTTCGGCGCGGCTTACGACACGTGGGAATTCTGGCAAGTCGTCTTGACCGTAGCCATGATCGCGCTCGGACTTTTCGGCTTCGCCATCGTGCTGTGCGTAGCGTTGCTCACGCCGCACAGCGCCAATCGCGCCTTCCCGGTTCGCGTCTATCTCACCGTCGCGTGGGCGCTGACGTTGATCGCGGTGATGGCTTGGGCGCGCTTTGCCATCACCAATGCGCCGCTTGCGGTATGGGTTTTATTCAACAGCATTGTCTTAGGCTTGATGTTTTTCGGCGCGGTCAGCGAACGCGAGCATTCCGGCGTGCGCGTGTTGCGCAAATTGTCGCCGCATCCGTTGCGACGGTGGACAGCTTTTCTCTTCGCCAGTGGCGCAGCCAACGGCTTGGTGTGGGCGGGACTGATGGGATTGGCTACGTTAGGCGTCGTCGCGCTGTGGTGGTGGCGACATCGGTTTGGCAGCCATGCCGATGACTTGCGTGACATTCTGAAACTGGCGAGCGGCGTGCTGGCTTATTTTTATTTTTACGCTGTCTTGGGTTTATTCTGCGACGCTATTTGTTGCGCCGTCTGCCTTCACAATTGACGTGGGTCATCAGCGGCATCCTGTTATTGCTGGGCATGATCTTGCCGATGCTGATCGGCTTTTTCACGCTGATGGGTAATCCGCCCGACCGTTGGAGCGAATCGTGCTGGCTGGTGCTGAATCCCTTTGCGATGGGTTTCAGCAATCACGATTGGTTTTACGGCGGCATTGCTGTGGCGCTGGTCTTGATCGTAACGCTGCTTAACTTGCCGTGGCTCATTGCGCGTGTGCAAGCGTTTCGACCTCACAAGGTAGAACAAGATGCCATCTTGTTCTACGACTCATCGGCAAATTCATGACCGACGCTGATCGTGAAAACCTGTTGGCAGGCGAACGCGCAGGCTTGCGCTATCGTCTCGCCTTGCCGCAGCTCGCTGCGCGTGGCGTGAGCGGACTCCAACTCGGGGCACTCGCGGGCAGTTCGCTCGAATTCAAAGATCACCGCGACTATCAGCCCGGCGACGACATTCGCCGTATTGATTGGAACGCTTTTGCGCGCTCAGACAAACTCACGCTCAAACTCTTCCGCGAAGAAATCTCGCCCCATTGCGACTTGTTGTTTGACGGCTCGCGGTCTATGGCACTGACTGGCAGCGCGAAAGCGGCAGCTACGTTGGGCGTCTCGGCCTTGCTGGCTACGGCGGCGGCGAACGCAGGATGCAGCGTCGCGGCGTGGTTGGCACGCAGCGGTTGTGAGCCTGTCATCAACGGTCAGCTTCGTCCGAGCCAATGGGAAGGCATCGCATTCGATTACGCAGGCACGCCTGTTGAAGCCTTGCGCCGTACACCGCCGCGTTGGCGCAAACAAGGTACGCGCGTATTCATCAGCGATTTGTTGTGGATGGAAGAACCCGCCGCGCTCTTGCAATTGCTCGCGCGCGACGCCGCTGCCGTCATCGTCATTCAATTGCTGGCATTGCAGGACTGGCGTCCCAGCGAACGCGGACGCTTGCGTTTGGTGGATGCCGAGACCGGCGCGCAACACGAAATCAATGTGGACGACGCGGCGCTCAATCGTTACCAAGCCGCCGTCGCACGCCATCAACAACACTGGCGCGCAGCTTGTCAGCAAAGCGGCGCGCGCTTCGTTTCGTTAGTAGCAGAAGAGATCGTCAACGATTGGAATATCTCCGCGCTGGTCAAACAGGAAGGCATCTTGTTAGCGCACTGATTGTTTAGAGTACCGCCTTGAGGCGGAATCGGAGGCTTTAGCCGACTTGCAAGTCGGCTAAAGCCTCCGATTCCGCCTCAAGGCGGTACTCTAAACATTGCCCGTGTTTTTTCTGATGGGTTGGTTATGCAACTTTGGTTATCCCGCGAAAGCGAAGTCCCCTTGCGCGAACAACTCACCGCGCAAATCAAGCTGGCGATTCTGAGTCAGGACTTAGCACCCGGCGAACGCTTGCCCAGCACACGTGAACTGGCGCGGCGTTTCAAGATTCACGCCAACACAGTGAGCGCGGCTTATACCGAACTCACTGACGCGGGTTGGGTCGAGATGCGCGCGGGCAGCGGCGTTTACGTGCGACAGTTCAAAGCCGAACGCGTGCTCGAAGCCCAACTTGATCTCGATCATCTCATCATCGAATTTCTCGACCTCGCGCGCCGCAAGGGTTTTTCATTGGCGCAGGTGCAAAGCCGCGTGCGGCATTGGCTGCGGCTGCAACCGCCCGATCACTTTCTCGTACTCGATCCCGATCCCGCCTTGCGCGAAATCCTCGCCGCTGAAATTGCCGAAGCCACCGGCTTTCGCGTCGCCACCGCCGCCATCGCCGATGCCGAAGACCGTAACCTATTAGTCGGCGCGGTGCCGGTGGCGCTTTACGGCATGGCCGAAGCCGTAACGGCTACGTTGCCACCAACTACGGC
>JABFSD010001180.1 GCA_013140935.1 Acidobacteriota bacterium | reverse complement strand
GGTTGATAAAGCCGAACACAAAGGCAGCGTCACGGGTACTGCGCTCGCGGGTTATGCGATTCCGCACAACGGCTCGAACCATCTCATCACGCTGCGTTACCGCTTGCGTGAAATGAAGGTGCAAGCTGCCGAACAATCTTTCACTTCCGGCACGACGACTTTTCCTGCCGGAACTTTTGTGATCGCGGCAAGCGGCGATGACGCGGCGAAGAAGTTGAAAGCTGCCGTCGAAGAACTTGGCTTGAATGCGGTTGCCTTGCCTACGTTGCCAGGCGTGCCGCTGCACGACGTAGACCTGCCGCGCCTCGCTTTGTTCACTACCTGGGGCAATACGCAGGAAGTCGGTTGGGTGCGGCACGCGCTCGATCAGTTCGAGGTGCGCTACGATTTGATTTACAAAGAGCGCATCAAGCAAGGCAATCTGCGTGCGGCTTACGACGTAATTCTGATTCCCAATCAAGGACGCAGCGGCAAAGGCTTGGTCTTCGACATCGCACCCAAAGCGAAGCCGTTGGCTTATACGAAATCTGACCAATTCAAATCGCACGGCGTTTACGGCGAATCGGAAGACATCACGGGCGGCATGGGTTTGGCGGGTGCGGCAGAGTTGCACAAATTCGCCGAGAGCGGCGGCGTATTGATTACGTTAGCAGCAGCGAGTTTCTTCCCGCCCGAATTCGGCCTGACGCGCGAGATCGAAGCCGGTCGCACGTCGGCGCAGTTTTACGCGCCCGGCCCGATTGTCGAAGCCGAGATTTTGAATACCTCGCATCCGATTTTTTATGGCTACGCGGGCAAGACGATTCCGGTGCGTTACGGCAATGGCCCGCTGTTGGCCGTACCCGAAAAAGATCGTGCCAAACAGGTGCTGATGCGTTATCCCGGCGGCGACAAATCAGTGCTAAGTGGCCTGATGCGCGGCGCGAATGAAATCGCCAATCGTCCCGCTATCGTTGACGTACCGGTCGGCACAGGCCGCGTCGTACTGTTCGCGGGCAATCCCTGTTACCGCTGGCAGAATCACGGCGAGTTCGGAATGCTGTTTAATGCGTTGCTGCATTTCAATGATGTGAAATAGCGCCAGCCCTGGCGCTATGATCGGACTGGTCAGCTTGACGCAATGGAGGTGAAATATGGCAACCGCACAACTCGATCTGATCGTGAATCAGGTGCAACAACTGCCGATCAACGAACAGTGGCAAGTCATTGAACGGGTCGCCGCTTCGCTGGAGCGCTTAACGGCGGAGTCGGCTAAAAAATCTCTCCCCAGTACCGAAAGCTATTTTCGCCAACTCGCCGACCAATGGCGGCGCGGGACGGAACACACGGCTTCGGTGAAACAAGCCAGTTTGCATCCGGCTTATCAGCGCATTATCGGGATGGGCCCTGCCGCCGTACCGTTGCTGTTACAGGAATTGGAACAGGCTCCCGATCATTGGTTTTGGGCCTTGCGCGCCATCACTGACGAAGACCCCGCGCAAGCCGAAGACTCGCTGGCAGGTGCCGCGCGCGCGTGGCTGGCCTGGGGCAGGGAGAAAGGGCATCGCTAAAGCCTATGCCAGAGAGCGAACACGATGCTTATCTCGAAGAGCGTTTTCCCAAACTGCGCCCCGACCTTTATCGCGTGACCAGTCCGCGCGATGCTGCTTATAACTGTTTCGCTTTTGCGGCGAACGATACGCATCACATTTGGGAATACACCGGCCCCGGACGTCTGGGCGGTTATTTCTGGCCTGACGAAGTGAAAGGCGACAGCTTGTCAGAAGTCATTCGCGTTTATGAATTGCTTGGGTTTCAGGTTTGCGAAACCGCCGACCTCGAACCCGACATCGTGAAGCTGGCGATTTACGTTGATAGCAATTCAGTTCCCAGCCACGTCGCACGACAAACGCGGCGCGGTACGTGGAAAAGCAAGCTGGGCATTCGCGGAAAAGATATTGAACACGCTTCCCTGGAATTGCTGGAAGGCGATGCTGGGGATGAATACGGGCAAGTGGCGAAGCTGATGAAGAAACGCTGTTATGACACCGAAGACCTCGATGCATGACGTTGACGAAAAACTTTTCGGCCAACCATCCGCCGCTTCACTCTCAAGGCGCGTAAATCGCACGGTCACCCCTGCACCGCGCCACAAACCATTTTCGCAGGAGGCACTATGCAAAAACTCATCGCATCTTTTTTCTCGCTCTCGTTACTTTTCACACTCACCGCTCACGCGCAAGGCCGTTATCGCGGACGCGCTTACACCAAAGCCGACGTAGACCGCATCATCCGCCGCGTCGAAACCAGCGCCGACGCCTTGCGCAAAGCCGTAGACAACAACCTCGACCGCAGCCGTCTCGACGGTACGCGCCGCGAAGACGACATCAACCAGCAGGTCAAACAACTCGAAAACGCGCTCGACGAATTGCGCAGCGAATTCGACCGCCGCGACACCTGGCGCGAAACCCGCCGCGAAGTCGAAAAAGTCATGCGCCAATCAGACGAGGTCAACGCCATCTTTCGCCGCTTGCGCTTTCACGCTGCCGTCGAAACGCAGTGGCGCAACGTACGTGCTGATTTGAATCGCTTGGCGGGCATTTATGACTTGCCGCTGTTGCGGGCTTGAGTTTCGCTTCGACGATTAACGCAATATGGAGTTATGGGAGCGATGGGAGTTATAGGAGTGATTGATTCCTATAACTCCCATCGCTCCCATAACTCCTATTGCTGTTTGCCGGATGCCACCTGCTTGAGGTCTAATGCCGCGCATCAAGCCGCAATCACGCGGCTCATTCGCAACAATCCAATTTCAAAGAGGAGGCTTCGCACATGTTCAAGCAAGCAATGCTGGCGGCGACGTTGTGTTTGGGGAGCGCAGTCGCGTTCGCACAAACCGCGCCTGCGCCTGCTGCGGCCAGACCACAAGCGCCTGCCGTCAAGACGCATCTGAAAGTCGGCGACGTAGCGCCTGATTTCGAATTGCCGGGCACGGATGGCAAGACCTATAAACTGAGTCAGTTCAAAGGCCAGAAAAACGTCGTACTCGCCGTTTATTTCTTCGCCTTTACCGGTGGCTGAACGCGCGAAATGAAGGCATATCAGGCTGATATTGCCAAATTCGCAGAATCAGACACGCAGGTTTTCGGCATTAGCGTAGACAGTATTCCTACGCTCAAACATTGGTCAGAGGAACTCGCGCCTGAAACCAAAGGCTTGAGTTTTCCGTTACTCAGCGATCTCAAATCACGCCAGATGGTGAAGGATTACGGCATCTTTAATGAGGCCTCAGGCACCGGTATGCGCGCCACCTTCGTCATTGATAAAGCGGGCAAAATCTCGTTTATCGAAGAAGGCAACACGGCGGTCAATACGGCAGGCGCGGTTGAAGCTTGTTCGTTGTTGAAGAAAAAAGCGGCGGCGCAGTAACTGTGATTGCCACTGGAATAAAAGGGTCGGGTTGGAGCATAAATCCACTCCGACCCTTTTTGCGTATGTAAGGTCGCCTAAGAGAGGATGACCAATATGACAGGACAAACGATTTCACATTAT
>JABFSD010000893.1 GCA_013140935.1 Acidobacteriota bacterium | reverse complement strand
GCGCAAGGCGAGTTGGAAATCACCGACAACAAACCGGCGCTCTTCACAGCGAACGCTGCGGGTACGGGCGTACCGGCGGGCGTAGCGTTGCGCGTCAAAGCGAATGGGCAACAGAGCTACGAGCCGATAGCGCGCGTAGAAGGCGGCCAGATCGTAGCCGCCGCGCTCGTCCGTCGTTCAGGCGAATCGCTCTATCTAGTGCTTTACGGCGCGGGTTTGAGTGCGTCGCTCGACGATCTCGAAATCACCATCGGCGGCCAGCCGGTGCGTGCGCTGTATGCCGGTGTTGCGCCGGGCTTCGCGGGATTGGATCAACTCAACCTCGCGCTGCCCGCCAACCTGCCCGCCGGCAACGCAGCCATCACCGTTAAGATCAATGACGGCGACGGCAACATGCTCACCTCGAATACGGTGACGATCACGTTGCAATAATGCACTCAATGGGTGGAACAGGTTCGCAACCTGTTCCACCTTTTTTCAGCCCTACGCAATTTCCTGATTGCGCAAAATCGCACGATGCGTAAAATGCGCTCGCCTTCCCCGTTCGCACCCCCCGACCTAAAAAATTAGTCTCGTTGCCACCAGCGTCAAACTCCCCGTTCGTCGCACCTTTAACGCAACCCCGTTTACCAACAACTCAACGGAATAGAGGACTATACCCATGAACCTAGCTTTGCATACCCGCCGCTCTTTTTTATCCACCACCTTACTCGCGGCTCCCACCCTTGCCCTCGCCGCGAAACACAGCTTCAGCGCACCACGTACCAACAACGCTTACACCTTCGCCGCGATTGGCGATTACGGCACCGGCAAAACCGAACAACTCGTCGTCGGCGAAGCGATGACACAAGCCCACGCACGCACGCCTTTCAACCAAGTCTTATTGCTCGGCGACAACATGTATGGCGAAGCCGACTTTCGGAAAAAGTTTGAATTGCCCTATCAAGGTTTGCTCAAACGCGACGTGCAATTCAAAGCCGTGCTGGGCAATCACGATATGCCGACGATGGAAGAGCAACTGGCCTATGACCGCTTCGGCATGAAAGGGCAACGCTTTTATAGCTTCGCGCAACCCGAAGCCAACGCGCAGTTCTTTGCGCTCGACTCGAACATGATGGATGCGCCGCAAATGAAATGGCTCGAACACGAACTCGCCGCTTCGCGCGCCGCGTGGAAGATCGTCTTCTTTCATCATCCGCCTTTTTCGGCGGGCAAGCGGCACGGCTCTGACATGAATTTGCGCAACCGGCTGCATCCATTGTTGGCAAAACACGGCGTGCAACTCGTCCTCAACGGACACGACCACATCTATCAACGTACCAAGCCGCAACAGGGCGTGAACTATTTCGTCTCAGGCGCGGGCGGCAAAGTGCGCAAAGGCGATATGGATGCGAGCGACTCGACTGTCGCGTTGGGTTACGACGACCGCTATCACTTTATGTTGTTCGACGTGACGGCTGAGGCCATTCAGTTCCGCGCGCTCAACGACAAGGGACAGGAAATTGATAACGGAGTGATTGCCTCTGCCACGAAATCTGTCGCCACCGCCGCACCAGTCATCGGCAGCTATCAGTTGTTTTTGCGATAACGCTGAATGGGAGTTAGGGGAGCGATGAGAGTTAGGGGAACTCTCTCGCTTCCCATAGCTCCCATCGCTCCTATAACTCCCACAGACCATCGCCAGCCACACCGTACTTCTCCGCATTGACAGCCTTTCGCCGCCCGCTAACATGCTGCGCGTTTTCCGGTCATTGGCCCTGCGCCGATGGCATTTCATAACGCAGCTTGTTTTATAAAATTTATGGTCATCGCCCTGTTTTTAGCCTTCCTTTTGCAAGTCGCACCAAACCCTGACGACGCGGTGCGCGAAATTGATCGCATCACCAATCCGATCACGCGGCACGGCGGCACAGATAACATCAGTTATCTGGCGACGCTCGACGCTTTCGATTGGACGGTCATCCTGCTCTATTTCATCATCCTGACGCTGCTCGCCATTCTCGGTTTGTATCGCGTCAGAATGGTTTATCAATTTTGGCGTTATCGTAACGTCAAGCCTTCGCCCCAACGCATCTTTGCCGAAAACGAACTGCCGCGCCTCACCGTACAGTTGCCGCTTTTCAATGAGATGTATGTCATCGAACGCTTGCTGCAATCGGCCTGCGAACTCGATTACCCGCGCCACTTGTTAGACATTCAAGTGCTCGACGACTCGACTGACGAATCGGTCAAGATCGCCGAAGCCGAAGTCGAAAAATACCAGGCGCTCGGTTACGACATTCACTACATCCATCGCACCGACCGCACCGGCTTCAAAGCGGGCGCGTTGGAGAACGGACTCAAGACCGCTAAAGGCGAATTGGTTGCCGTCTTCGATGCAGACTTCACGCCGCGCCCTGACTGCTTGCGCAAGATGGTTGATTACTTTTCTGACGAACAAGTCGGCCTTGTGCAAATGCGCTGGGGCCACATCAACGCTGATTTCTCGTTGCTCACACGCATACAGGAACTGATGCTCGACGGCCACTTTGTCGTTGAGCAAACCTCGCGCAATCGTTCGGGCGGCTTCTTCAATTTCAACGGTACGGCGGGCATGTGGCGGCGCGCAGCGATTGATCATTCCGGCGGCTGGCAACACGACACGCTCACCGAAGACACCGACCTCAGCTTTCGTGCGCAGTTGATGGGCTGGCGTTTCGTCTATCTCGTGGACGAAGACTGCCCTTCAGAATTGCCGGTTGAGATGAATGCTTTCAAAACGCAACAACGCCGCTGGGCGAAAGGCCTCGTGCAAGTCGGACTCAAACTCATGCCGCGCTTGTGGAAGAACCCTACGCTCAAGTGGCAGCAGAAACTCGAACTCTTCTTTCGCCTCTTCGGCAACTGCGCCGCGCCGCTGATGATCGCGTTGAGCATCCTGCACATTCCCGTGCTGATCGCGCGGTTCAATCAAGGCATCTTTCAGATGATTTTGCTTGATTTGCCGCTGATGTTTCTGGCTACGTTTTCAGTGGTGACGTTTTACGGCACGACGATTTTATATCTGCACCCGAAAGAGAAGTGGCGGTACTTCCTAATTCCCATGGCAATGGCGATGGGCATTGGACTCGTTTTCTCAAATACGCGCGCCGTGTTGGAAGCCTTGCTCGGAGTGCAATCGTCGTTCGTACGCACGCCGAAATACAAAGTCGAAAAGAGCGGCGACAACTGGGCGAACGTGGCTGCCAAATACCGCCGCAAGAAAGGTTGGCTGCCGGTGCTCGAAGCCGCCTTCGCGCTCTATTTCGTCGTCGCGGTGTGGTATGCGTGGCGCAGCAATATTTACGCGACGATTCCGTTTCTGATGTTGTTTCTATTGGGTTACGGTTATATGGCCGGGATGTCGCTGTTTCAGGGCAGCGCGCGCCGTTTGCTGAATGTGTTTCGTCGCTAAACTTTTAACGTGGCGCAGACTTCAGTCTGTGACCCGTTGTGTGGACTTTAGTCCGCCCTATCCAAACACAACTGCGCGGACTAAAGTCCACACCACGG
>JABFSD010000412.1 GCA_013140935.1 Acidobacteriota bacterium | reverse complement strand
CGATCAAAGGCAAAACGGCGCTTGTGACGGGCGGCTCGCGCGGCATCGGCTTGATGATTGCGCGCGGTTACGTCGAAGCGGGCGCGAAAGTCTATATCTCTTCGCGCAAGAAAGAAGCCTGTGATGAAACGGCGCGCCAGCTTGCTGAAATCGGCGAGTGCATTTCGATTCCGGCTGATTTGTCCACGGTCGAAGGTTGCCAGCACTTGTCCGATGCGATCAACGCGCACGAATCAAAGCTGCACATTTTGGTCAACAACGCAGGTGCGGCGTGGGGCGGAACGCTCGCCGAATATCCCGAAGCCGGTTGGGACAAGGTGATGGACACCAACCTCAAAGGCATTTTCTTTCTCACGCAACAACTGGTTCCGTTGTTGGAACAAGCCGCACAAGCCAGCGATCCGGCGCGCGTCATCAACATCGGTTCGATTGACGGATTGCGCGTGCCGTCGAATGAAAATTATGCATACGCACCGAGCAAAGCGGCAGTGCATCACCTCACGCGCGTGCTGGCGATAAAACTGGGCGCGCGTTACATCACCGTCAACGCCATCGCGCCCGGCCCCTTTGAAAGCAAGATGATGGAATGGACGCTGGAACAACATCGCGCCGAGATCGAGGCGAGTTGTCCGCTCAAACGCATCGGCGCGCCAGCCGATATGGCGGGCGTAGCGATTTATCTCGCTTCGCGCGCGGGCGCTTATGTCAACGGCGCGGTGATTCCGGTGGATGGCGGCATCTGCATCAAATAGCCTCATCCTGCTCAGATAAGGAGTGAATCGTGCCGACCATTTTTGACGTAGCCGAAGCCGCCGGCGTCTCCATCGCTTCCGTCTCGCTGGTGCTGAAAGACCCCGACACGCCGCGCGTGGGCCAAGCCCGGCGCCAGGAAATCATTCGCATCGCCAACCGGCTCGGCTACAAGCCCAACATGCTCGCCAAGGGGCTGAAGTCGCAGGGCACCGGCATTATCGGCATGGTCGTGCCGATGCGCGACGCGATTTTCTTCAACCCGTTTATCACCGAATTCCTCTCCGGCATTCAGACCCATCTGGTAGAAAAACACTACCACCTGCTGATCTATTCGCACGACAGCCAGCGCGGCAAGATCACGCACAGCGAATTGATTCAGAGTAAAGCCGCCGATGGCATGATCGTCATCAACACGCGCCTCAGCACGAAGGCCGACATTCAGGCGACCATCAAGGAACTCGACGCCGCGCGTGTGCCCTTCGCAATGATCAACAGTTATTGCGGCGGCAAGATCAATTACGTCGGAATGGATTACGAACAGATTGGTTACGATGTCGGCGAATATCTCTGCCAGCACGGCCATCGCAAGATCGCGTTTCTCGGCGGCGCGCAAGGCTCGCCCGCGTCGCCGCCGATGCTCGCCGGATTCAAACGCGCACTGGCGGCGCAGCGCGTTACGCTGCAAGAGCGGTTCATTGCGTTCAGCGAATATGAATCAGAAGCCGTGCGCAAACTCACCCGTCGCTGGCTGAAATTGAAAGATCGTCCGACTGCGATCTATTGCACGAGCGATCAACTGGTTCCCGACATTTACGCCGTAGCGAAGGAAGAGAAACTCACGATTCCGCGCGACCTGGCTGTCGTCGGGCGCGGCGATGTGAACTTCGCGGCGCTGCTCAATCCCACGCTCACGACTGTCAGGCTGCCGCTTTTCGAGATCGGACGCCGCGCCGCTGAATTGTTGGTAAACAACCTGAATCAGCCTAACGCTCAAACGCAAAAAATCCTGCTGCCTTCGCAACTCATCGCCCGCGAATCCGCTTAGAAACGGTTTTGAGACTTTTTGCACGGCGCGCTTGACAGAATTTAGTTAAAGCTTTAACTTCACAATGCCTCGCTGATTTCCGGCGACGGCAACCATCACGACGCATTTTCTGAGAGGAGCGATAGCGGTGACGAGCAAGCGCGTCGCGCGCGGCATTTGCCTGTTATTTCTGGTTTCACTGGTGGGGCTGTGGGTTTCATCGTCCGGCTCATCGGCGCAAGCCTCGCTCGCCCAGACGGCGTTCGCCATTCTCGAAAAGAACTGTCTCGGCTGTCACGGCGAGAGCCGAATGTCGGGACTTGATTTGCGCAGCCGTGAAGCCGCATTGAAAGGCGGAACGCGCGGTGCATCCCTTGTTCCAGCCAAAAGCAGCGAGAGCCTGCTCATAAAAGTTTTGGCGGGCAATGACGAATTGAAGATGCCGCCGGGCAAGAAATCGCTGACGGCGGATGAAATCAAGTTGCTGCGCGATTGGATTGACGCCGGAGCCGCGTGGCCGGAAGCCATTGTCAAAGCTGCCGAACCTTCGTGGTGGTCGTTTCGCAAACCTGTGCGTCACGCTGTCCCGACATTACCCAATGAAATCCGAAACCCCGTTGACGCTTTCGTGCTGCACAAACTGGAAGAGAAGGGACTTGAGCCTGCGCCGCCTGCCGACAAGCTGACGCTCGTGCGCCGCGCTTATTTCGATTTGCACGGCTTGCCGCCGACGCCCGCGCAGGCCAACGCTTTTCTCACGGATGATTCCGCTGACGCTTATGAAAAGCTGATTGATCGCTTGCTCGCCTCGCCCGCGTATGGCGAGCGATGGGGCCGATACTGGCTCGACCTCGTGCGCTACGCCGACACGGGCGGTTTCGAGCACGACCTTTACTTTCCGAACGCGTGGCGTTACCGCGATTGGGTCATCAAGTCTTTCAATGACGACAAGCCTTACGATCAATTCGTGCAGGAGCAGATTGCGGCGGATGAAATCTGGCCGAACGATCTAGACCTCGCGGGCAGTTATGAAGTGCCGAAGCAAAAACAAATTGATGTCGAACGCCGCATCGGCACGGGGCTTTACACTATCGGTACGTTGATGCCGGTGTCGGGGTTGAACCCGGAACTGCTGCGTTCGGAATGGCGCGCTGATGCAGTGGATGTGACGGGCGCGGCGTTTATGGGCCTCAGCTTCGGATGCGCGCGCTGTCACGATCACAAGTTCGACCCGATTCCGCAGAAAGATTATTACCGGTTGCAAGCCGTCTTCGCGGCGAGCGAGCAAAAAGACATTCCGCTCGTAGACGTGATGCGAGTTTACGATTACCAGAAGGCCGTCACTAAGATCGTTTCCGTCGAGCAGTGGAAGGCGGAATTGAAAGGCATGGACGACAAGTTCCGCCGCCAACGGTTTGAAGCGACGTTGCCTGCCGCAGTCGTCGCTGCGCGTCGCATCGCGCCAGACTTGCGCATGCCGCGCGAACAGCAGCTGGCCGCCGAATACGAACGCGCCGCCAAAGTCTCGCCGCTGTTGCGCAAGTCCAAACTTGAATTGACCGAAGCCGAACAGCGCGAGAAGGCGCGCGTAGAAGCCAAGTTGATCGAGCGCGTGATGGAAGCGCCGAGCCATTACGCGACGGCTTCGGTGCTGGGGCAGGCCGAGCGTGTGCGCGACGTGTTCATCGAAGCGCGTGGCGATTACCAAAACAAACGCGAGCGCGTGAATCCGGGATTGCCGACTGCCTGCGGCGA
>JABFSD010001104.1 GCA_013140935.1 Acidobacteriota bacterium | reverse complement strand
CCTGCGCCATCGTTTGCGGCGCACCCGAAGCCGACATCGCTCGCACCGTCGCCAATCAGATCAGTGACGTGGAATGGCTCATCGGCATTAATGATGCAACAGGCTCAGGCATTGAAAATTACGAATCGCTGATCGCTGCGGCACCAGAAAGCGAGCCCACGCACGAACGCCCTTTCACATTCGATGAACCGGCGTTGTTGCTTTACACCAGCGGCACGACGGGCTTTCCCAAAGGCGCGGTTTATACGCACGGCAGCTTGCTCTTAGGCATGTACGTTCACGCTTACGCCATCGGCAGCCATCGCACCCATCGCGTCATGCTGCCTTCGCCACTCTATTCCGCCGCAGGCATCGCGGGCATCTATTGCGCCGTCATCGCCGGGTCGCAACTCGCGCTGATTAACTTTGACGCGCAACTCGCGCTCGCCACGCTGGCGCGCGAACGCATCACCTTCACCAACTTCGTACCGACGACGATTCAAATGCTGCTCGCGCGCGATGATTTCGATTCTTACGATTTGACTGCGCTCGAAGTCTTGCTTTACGGCGGCTCGCCGATTCCCGAACCCGTGCTGCGCGACGCAATGAAACGATTGCCCAACTGCGGCTTTCGCCAAACTTTCGCCGCGACCGAAACAGGTTGCTCCGGCACAGTACTCGAACCGAGCGAACACCGCGCCGCATTGGATGATCCATCGTTGCGCCATCGCTTGCTTTCCTGCGGGCGTCCGCAAATCGCCGTCGAAGTAGACATCTTTAACAACGACGGCAGCGCGCTGCCTCCCGACGAAATCGGCGAGATCGGCGTGCGCACCGAAGCCAACATGCAAGGCTATTGGAATAACGCTGAGGCTACGGCAAAAGCGATTCGCAACGGCTGGGTCTTCACGGGCGATATGGCGCGCAAAGACGAAGACGGTTACATTTATCTCGTAGACCGCAAAAACGACTTGATCGTGTCTGGCGCACTCAACGTTTATCCATCAGAAGTCGAGCGCGTCTTGCAACAGCATCCGGCGGTTTATGAATGCGCCGTCATCGGCGTTCCCAGCGAACAGTGGGGCGAAGCCGTCAAAGCCATCGTTGCTGGGCGCGAAGGAATGTCAGTGACTGAATCAGAACTCATCGCTTTTTGTGAAGGCAAAATCGCGGGCTTCAAAAAACCTAAGTCCGTTGATTTTGTAGATAAGTTACCGCGCAATCTGACCGGCAAAGTCTTGCGGCGCGAATTGCGCGAGCGGTATTGGCAAGAACAGGAACGCAAAATTTGAAAGGCGGGTTGTGGCAAAACCGGCTGACATTACGACCAAACAGTTGATCGGCGCGGCTCCGGCGGTGTGGGCTAACTGGACTCTGCCGGTGCATGACATCACCGAGTGCGAAGTCATCTCCGGCGAGTTTCAATGGCTCGACCGCGCTTCAGACGCGGTGTTGCGCGTCGTCAGCGAACAATGGGGCGAGTTCATTCTCATCATCGAAATGCAGTTGCGTTACCGCGAAGAGTTGCCGTTACGCTTGCGCAGTTACGCCGGGTTGGCCGAAGAAAAATATCGCTTGCCGGTTTATCCCGTACTCATCGTGATGTTGCCGCCCGCTGCTGGCGTAACGATTCCTGATTGCTATGAGTCGAGCTTTCTTGGCATCGAAGCGCGGCAGGATTATCGTGTCATCCGACTTTGGGATGTTCCTGTGACTGACATTCTTAATCAGGAACTGCTTGAGTTATGGTCGCTGACGCCGCTATTACAAGGCGGCAAAGACGAATCCGTTTTGTTACGCACCAAGCAACGAATGTTGCAGCACGTGCAAGAGCATCCCACCAAATGGCTGGTCGAAGGTGAAGCTGAGTTAGCCACTTTCGCCAGCTTTGTTTTCCCGCTCGAAGTAATCGGGCGCATTTTCGGAGGTTTTATGGTTGATTGGGTTGTTGAATCACCACTGTATAAGCACGTTGTCTCTCAAGTCGCTGAAACTGCCAAAGAAAAAGGATGGCAAGAAGGTCGCCAAGAGGGCCGAATGGATATGTTGGTGAAGGTCTTACAAGGCCGGTTGGGTGATTTGGGGGAAGATTTGGTTTCGCGTATCCGCAGTCTTTCTTCTGAACGCCTCGAAGCAATGGCTGATTCGGTTTTCAGTCTGAAGAACCGTGAAGAATTAGCAACCTGGCTAACTCAGGAAAACACTAACGGAAACGGCGTTTCACACTCCTAGCTTGATGTAGTACTCAAATAATTTCTGAACTTATGATCCGTGCGCTCGACATCGTCGTCAATCTTTGGACGAAAGAAATAACGCAGCATTATCCGCCCGAACTCGATCAATTTTGGAATTTGGTAAACATTCTCGAAATGACCAAGCAAGGCGTGACAGTCGAACGTGAGTTACAAATGATGGACGAGGCAGGCATAGATAAAGGCTTGCTCGTTGCTACCACGGGCGCCCCCGTCGGTTCGAATATCTTCTTTGAGAAACCGTTTGAAAAAATTGCGGCAGTTTGTGCGCAACATCCCGGTCGCTTCAAAGGCATTATCGGCGTCAATCCATCAAAAATAATGACGTGGATTAAAAAACTCGACAAAGCCGTCAAAGAATATGGCTTCGTCGGTGCGCACCTTTACCCGCATTGGTTCGACACTGCGCCCGATGACCGAATGTATTATCCCTTTTATGCAAAATGCGCTGAGTTAGGCGTACCGATTCAAATTCAAGTCGGACATTCCGCCCAATGGTTTTTACGCACCGTTGCGCAACCCATCACGCTCGACCGCGTAGCCATTGATTTTCCCGAACTTAAAATCATCGGCATTCACATCGGGCATCCCTGGACGGAGGAAATGATTTCGATGGCCTGGAAGCATCCTAATGTATTCATCGGCACTGACGCACATTTGCCGAAATACTGGGACGCCAGTTTGATTAAATTCATCAACTCACGCGGGCAAGACAAAGTAATGTTCGGCACAGACTGGCCCGTCGTTGATTTCAAACGCGCGATGGAAGAGTTGGATAAATTGGAATTACGCGAGGCTTCCAAACGCAAATTATTGGTCGAGAATGCAGCACGGGTTTATAACCTGGAAAATTGGATTTAGGAGAATCACCAATGGCGAAAATAACCAACCCACCGCGCAGCAAAAAGGCAGAAGCCTGGGTCAAACAAGAAACCAGAGAACAGATCGTTCGCTACAAAAAGATCGAAAAAGCCATGAACGTTGAACTGGCTTCTCAACGCGACGTTTGGTTCGTCGAGTTCGAGCAACGCATTCAGAAACGTGGCTTTAACGTACACGCCGATATTCGCCGCAAAATTAAACCTGAAGAAATTTATAAAAAGCCGAAGCGCAAAACGAAAGTTGTATTTTAAGCAGGAGGAATTTATGCCACGCCCACACATCGAACCCTTTGTTGACCGCGAAGTAGATTTCAAAAAAATGACCTTGCCCGGCTTTCCTATCGGGATGCACTACAAGATGCTGAGTCTCAACCCCGAAAGCGGAGCTTGCACGATGACCGTGCAATACGAGGCCGGATAC
>JABFSD010000741.1 GCA_013140935.1 Acidobacteriota bacterium | reverse complement strand
ATCGTGAATGAAGTTGTCGTACCCACGCCCGTGCAAATCGCGCAAGCCGAACGCGTCGTCGCGGCAATGGCGGCGGGGCTTTCCGCCGGGCGCGGCGTCGTGGTGCTGGATGGGCAAATGATTGATCAAGTGCACCTGACGGCTGCTAACCAATTGCTCAAACAAGTTGCCGGGAAATGAAATTAGACAGGATTGACAGGATTTTCAGGATTCACAGGATGGGCTTTGAGGAATTGAATGATAGACGTTGACTCATCCTGTGAATCCTGAAAATCCTGTCAATCCTGTCCAATTCTTCTTCGTGATTGAGGTCGCAATGAGTGAAACATCTTCGCTTGAGGTCGTCGCGCAAGGCCGCCAACACCTGGCTGATTGGGAAGCCGCGCAACCCGAAAACTTTTATTCGACCGATCAGCACCTGCAATCCATCCTCAACTTTTATTGGGGCGCAGAAAAGCTCAGCGTGTATGCGCCGCGCCTCACGCAATTCGGCCACGAAGCTGCAACCATAATTGACGCTGCCGTGCGCCGCGCCAATGAGCCGCACAACCTGCCGCGTCTCGAACGTTTCAACGCCGTCGGCGAACGCACGGAACAAGTCATTCATTCCGCCGCCCATCATCTGGCGGGCAAGCATATTTATGGCAGCGGCGCGATGGGTGTTTACCGCGAGCCGGGTAATAACGTGTTGGCACAGGCGCTGTTTTATCTGTCTTCTTACAACGGCGAAGCGGGGCACAACTGCCCGCTGGCTTGCACCGCAGGCATCATCAAAACTTTACAGAATGTCGGCAGCGACGAGCTCAAGGCCAAATATCTGCCGCGTTTGCTCGACACCAATTACGACACGCTTTTCACCGGCGCGCAGTTCCTGACCGAAGTGCAGGGCGGCTCTGACGTAGGCGCAAATGCCTGCACCGCCGTGCCGCACGCCGACGGTGCGTGGCGCATCAACGGCGAGAAATGGTTTTGCTCCAACGTGGGCGCGGACCTCGCCTTGATGACTGCGCGGCCTGTTGATGGTGTGGCAGGCACGAAAGGCTTGGGCTTGTTTCTCGTGCCGCGCCTGTTAGATGACGGCTCGTTGAATGGCATTTACATCCGCCGTTTGAAAGATAAGCTCGGTACGAAATCAATGGCGACGGGCGAAGTGGATTTCAAAGACTGCGTCGCTTACCCCATCGGTGAACCGGGTAAAGGTTTTCAGCACGCGATGGATTACGTCATCAATACGTCGCGGTTGTATAACGCCGTAGGCTCGGCGGCGGCGGCGCGGCGGGCTTATGTCGTCGCGTGGACGTATGCACAACACCGGCACGCTTTCGGCCAACCGATCAGCCAGTTTCCGCTGGTGCAAGAGACGCTGGCCGAAATGCGTTGCGACGTGATGGCGATGACGGCGGGTTCGTTTTATCTGGCGCACCTGCGCGATCGTATAGAACTGGGCGAAGCCGACGACACTGACAAACAGTTCTATCGTTTCGTCGTGAATTTGAATAAGTACTACGCCTCGTTGACAGCGACGAATGTGGTGCGGCGCGGCATCGAAATTCTCGGCGGCAATGGCGCGATGGAAAACTTTTCCGTGTTGCCGCGACTGCTGCGCGATTGCGTGATCTTTGAAGCGTGGGAAGGCGCGCACAATACGCTGCTGGCGCAGGCGGTGCGGGATGTGCAGCGGCATTCACTGGATGAGGCTTACGATCAGGGAATGCAAAAAATATGTTCACCGGATCAATCGCTACGGGCAGGAGCAATCTTGCCACGGATGCGCGGGCAACTAGCTGAACTTAAGGCTTACGATGAAATGACCGCGAGCGCGGGAATTCGCGAAGTAGCCGAAGATGCCGTCTCGCTGTTTTATTTGGCGTGTTGGGAAAATTATGCGAGTGATGATTCCGCGATGGTTAGAGAATGGTTTTTGACTACACGAGTTTCAGTCAAATCAAAGGCTATGGGCGCGGTATTCAAAAAGATGTTTATCGAAGCAATCAGTGCGCAGTTATAAATGGCGATCAGTAAAAACATCAGGAGGCAACACAAATGCGACTTGGATTAAACGTCGGTTACTGGGGCGCTACGCCCGTTGATAACGTAGCTCTCGCGCAAGAGGCTGACCGGCTGGGCTTTCATTCGCTGTGGACGGCGGAGGCTTACGGCTCTGACGCGGTAAGTCCGCTGGTCTGGCTCGCCGCCAAGACCGAAAAGATCAACGTAGGCACCGCGATTATGCAGATGACTGCGCGCGTACCCGCGCTGACGGCGATGACGGCGGCGACGATTGATTTGCTGACCGGCGGACGCATGCTCGTGGGCATCGGCGCTTCGGGGCCGCAAGTCGTAGAGGGCTGGCACGGCGTGCCTTATGGCAAGCCCGTTACGCGCGCGCGCGAATACATCGAAATCATGCGCGCCATCTGGAAGCGCGAGGCCCCGCTTGAACATCACGGCGAGCATTACGACATTCCGTGCGCGGGCGGAAGCGGATTGGGCAAGCCGTTGAAATTGATTGCGCATCCGTTACGTTCGAGCATTCCGATTTATCTGGCTGCGGTCGGGCCGAAGAACGTAGCCCTTGCCGCTGAACTGGCTGACGGCTGGCTGCCGATTTTCTTTTCGCCGGAGCGCGTTGGGTCATACAAAGAATGGCTGGATGAAGGCTTCGCCAAAGCGGGCGGCGGCAAAGATATGACGACAGGCTTCGACATCGCGCCGACGGTGCATATCGTGTTGGGCGATGACGTGACGGCTTGCCGCAATCAGGTGAAACCGATGCTCGCGCTTTACATCGGCGGGATGGGCGCGAAGGGCAAAAACTTTTATTACGACATTGCGTGCCGCTACGGCTACGCGGCGGCGGCGGAACAGATTCAGGCGCTTTATCTCACCGGCAAAAAGATGGAAGCGATGGCGGCTGTACCCGATGCGCTCGTTGACGAAGTCGCACTCTGCGGCCCGCGCGAACGCATTGCCGAACGGTTGAGCGCGTGGAAGACCTGCGGCATTACGACGATGATTTGCGGCACGTCTGACATCAACGCGTTGCGAATGATGGCGGAGTTGGCGTTATAAAAAGCCTGCATTACAATGCGCGCGCTTCGGTTATGCTTGCCTTAAGAGGTGAATATGAACAACTGGCAATTTGCGATAGGACTGGCGGGGTTCATTGTGACGATCTTCGGCGCGTCGTGGCTGCACACACATCACATAGACAAGCGATTCGAGTCACTGGATAAACGGCTCGATGAGATGAGCAAGCGCTTCGATGGCCGCATTGATGAAATGGGCAAACGTGTGGATGGTCGCATTGATGAAATGGGCAGACGCATAGAGAGTCGTGTGGCAGCGGTTGAAGTTGACGTAAAAGAAATCAAAGCCGACCTGAAACAAGTCTTCAGGCCGGTATTACCCAGATAACAAAAGGAAAATCATGTCCAACGTAATCCCTGAAAAATACGCTGACTTATTCAACAAGAAAGTTTTTGCCGGACTGGCGACGTTGATGCCCGACGGCGCGCCGCAAGTCACGCCGGTGTGGAT
>JABFSD010001076.1 GCA_013140935.1 Acidobacteriota bacterium | reverse complement strand
TTGAAAATTCATAACACCCGGCAGAATTTTCCAATCAATATCTTCCAGCGCACATTCAGCACCCACGAACATAAAATCAATGCACGACTTTGCTTTTAACAACCACGGCGAGACTAACTTCGCGTGGAAATAATTTTTAAAGCCGCCTTTATATTGCTGTTCGGGATGTTCTACCGGCGGATGGCCGTTGGTGACGAAAGGCGTATAGCCATTGACCGGATCAACCGTGATGCGTAACTCCGTCCAGTTCTCGATCACGGCGCTTTTTTTATATAACTCGACAAAGCCGTAACAACTCCGCATCGTAGTGTCGCAATTTTCTTCCGACATTTCTTTGAGCGGCGTAGAAGGTGGTAACCGTTTCCACCAGTCCGGCAGCGTTTTCATCGCTTCCACAATCGGCGTGTAGGTATAGGCGTAAGCATTGCGCGTAAAGCAATCCACGGTAATTTCAGGTTTACGGTTAAAAATCCAGAATGCCATTTTTATTCTCCATTGCCTCTGCTAAATCAGATTAACCAACCTTGCCACACCAGAAATCAGACAGAATTAACAGGATTTTCAGGATGGACGGGATTAACGAATAGAAATGGACATCGTAACGTTCTTATCATCCTGTTCATCCTGAAAATCCTGTTAATCCTGTCTGATTCTTTTCTGCTTTGAATTAGTCTGTCAGGCCGCCGCCGTCAGATATTTGAGTTGGGGAATTACCGGCAAGACCGGGGCTTGCAGCGTCTCAGCTGTCATGCCGCGCCGCGCGAGTATTTCCAACATGCGTTGTTGCAACGGATAGGCAATCGCGCAACGTCCCTGCGCGCCGTTGCGATAGGCGCTCACCACCGGAGCGCGATTGCAATAACCGTCGTGCGGACAGCCGTGGCAAAAACGCGCTTCCAGCGCATCCTGCCGCTCCAGGCTGGCGCGATAACGCTCGCCTTGCCTCAGCTCAGACAGCGGCTGATCGAAAATGCAGCCCAGCGATTCGCTCATTTCATATTCGCCGTTGAACACATAAACGTGCCCGTCGGTGTTGACCATTAACGAAGATTCGCCATAAGCGCGGCGGCTGAAATAATATTTTTCGCTGCGCGTGAGTTGCCGCATCAGGCTCAAGTAATGCTCTTGCAAAGGCTGAATCAACAGCCCTTGCGGGTCATCCAGCCAGCGTTCAAAAAGCTGTCCCAATACGTCAACAATCGGTTTCGTCGTGAGGCTGAATTCCGCGTTGCCGTCATCGGTGCTGGTTTTGTGCAAGGGAATGATCGTCCAATAAAGCGAGCCGGGATTGTTGTCGTTCAGGTCTTTCAGGTGTTCGTAAATGTCGAGCAGGTGTTCGACGTTGTAAGCGTTAAGCACAGTGTTGCAACCCATGCGGCGTCCGGCGGCCAGACGGCGACGGATGTTTTCTCCGACTTTGGCACCGGTTTGCTGCCCGGCGGTGTTGACGCGCGCGCCGTCGTATACGTCATAAGAGACGGCGATAACGAATTGCTCGCGCTCCCAGAATTCCTGCAAACGCGGCGGAACCGCATAAAGATTGGTCGGAATGTGATTGTGATAAACCGTATTGATGTTTTCGGCGCCCAGCACTTCGCGTTCGAGCGCCAACACCTGTTCGAAATAGCTCAGCGGCAACATCGAAGGTTCGCCGCCGTGCCAGACAAAGCGCGTAGTGATTTCTTCGTCCGGGTTTTGCCGTTCAAGTTCGTGTTGATACCAACGCGCGCTTTCGAGAATGGCGCGCCAACCGTCGAGCGAAATGCGCCGCCGGTCGTCGAGTTCTTCGAACTCATAACAATAGGTGCAACGCAAATTGCACAGCTTCGACATTTTGATTTCCCATTCCATTACGCGCATCGCATTACCTCGATAAGTGTTTCGCCGGTCGCCAGCGTCCGCACTGCCAGCGGCTCGAAACCCGCCGCTGCCGACAAGGTTTGAATTTCCGCCACCGTGAAGTTTCGGCGGTCGGGCTGTTCGAGCGCAGCGGCAAAGGCGTGCAGCGCATGCGCTGCCGGTTGCCGCCCGTCGGCCTGCGCCCACCAGCGATCAATCAGCACCAGTCGTCCCGACGGATTGAGCGCCGCGTGAAACTTGCGAAAGAGTGCGTCGCTATAAATTTGAATGTCGCATTCCAGCACCAGATCGAAACCGGACGGCAGTTCATCACGCAAAAAATCAGCGGCGTGATAACTGATGCGATTTGCTTCCGGCGTAGCGTCAGCGAGCGCGCGGCCTACGCGGCAAACATTGGCTACGTCAACGACGACACTCTTCAGTTGCGGATTGCGCTTCAGCAACGCCAGCGACATCACGCCTGAACCGCCGCCGACATCCAGCATGCGTTGCGCGTCGTTTAGCTCGATCGTTTCGGCCAATGCCGCCGCCAGCGGGCCGTGCAATTCATAAATCATGCGGGTGAAGCGTTCGGCCCAGTCTGACTGTTGGCTCACCTGTTCGTAATGAGTAAGAGGCGCGCGGCCTTGCGCCGCCCACACCGGGCCGGAGTCTTTGAGATGCGACGCCAGATTCACGCCGCGTTGATAAGGCTCGCGGCACAATTCCGCTTGCAGCGCCCACGCGGATTGGCTGCGCATATCGAGGATCACAGCTTGCGCAACCGGAGTCACCGCGTAAGTTTCATCCGCGCGCGCCAGCAATCCCAATTCAGTCAACACGTCGAGCCAGCACACACAACGTCCCAGCGGCATGCCCAGGGTTTGCGCCAGTTCCGCGCCGGATTGAGGTTGCCGTTTGAGTTCCCCAAAGACGCCCAATTCGAGCGCGGCATTGAGCGCCGCCGCAGCGAGTCCGGCATTCATCAGTTCCAGCACGTCTTGTGGTTCAGTCACTTGCTTCATGGTTTTTTCTTTGCCTTCAATTCCTTCTCGTCCGATAAAGCGCGAAGGCCGCCGGATTTTGATCATCGCCACAAAAAAACTCTTGGGGATGTTAGGCAACGAGTCTGAAGGCGCGGCCTTCCAGATGCAGATAGGTGTGATGGGCTGTGACGGTGCGTACGGCACCAAGGGGATGATAAAAAGCGTCTCCGCTGAAGACGAAGCGATCCGGGCTGATTTGACGGATGGCGAATTCGCCCGCGCAGTTGCGGCCTCGCAGCGTTGATTCGTGAACGTAAAGTTCCAATGCCGCATGACCGCTGCGATATTGACCAGCCAGCGACAACGCCGCCGTCCCACGAATTTCCGCGCCGTCTGCTTCGTCGTAATAAACCGCAACTTCTGGTGGCACAGGCACGCCGGCGCTGGCAAAGGCGGCATCCGCCGCGCGCTTGAGCAATACGCCATAACGATTCCCCAGCACGACGACGCCGAGGCGATGCGCTTTGCTGATGCGTAAAAAGCTGCCGAATCCGGCGCATCTGCCACCGTGTTCCAGCGTCATTCCTTCGTCGCATAAGTAGAGACCGTAACCGTAACCACGATGAGAATCAGGAATCGTGGCCTGCCAAGTCGAGAGTTGCCGGACGACGGCGGGATGCAACACCTGCCGTCCGTTCACTGCGCCATCGTTGAGC
>JABFSD010000637.1 GCA_013140935.1 Acidobacteriota bacterium | reverse complement strand
TCAGAGATATACCGATTCGACAACGTAGCCGCCGCCACAATCGCTGCGTCCTTGATGCGCACGCCGTGATGCGTTTCGTACTTGTCTTTCAAGCCGCGCAAAATCGCAATCGTGTCTTCGACGTTCGGCTCGCCGATGTAAACCTGCTGGAAGCGGCGTTCCAACGCCTTATCTTTCTCAATGTATTTCTGATACTCGTTCAGTGTTGTAGCGCCCACACACCGCAACTCACCGCGCGCCAACGCGGGCTTCAACATATTCGAAGCGTCCACCGCGCCTTCCGCGCCGCCTGCGCCGACGAGCGTATGAAGCTCATCAATGAAAACGATGATCTGCCCTTCGGCCTTTTCGACTTCGCGCAAAAAGGCTTTGAGGCGTTCCTCGAACTCGCCGCGATATTTCGCGCCCGCCAACATCGCCCCCAAGTCCATCGAAACCAACCGCTTGTTCTTGAGCGTTTCGGGTACGTCTCCCGACACGATGCGTTGCGCCAAACCTTCGACGATGGCGGTCTTGCCTACACCAGGCTCGCCGATGAGTACGGGATTGTTTTTGGTGCGCCGCGACAACACCTGCACCGCGCGGCGAATTTCGTCATCGCGCCCAATCACCGGATCAAGCTTGCCCTGCCGCGCGAGTTCAGTCAGGTCGCGCGAATACTTCGAGATCGCCTGATAGCCCTCTTCGGCATTTTGCGAAGTCACCCGCGCGCCCGCACGCATCCCCTCAATCGCCTTTTCCATCGCCTCACGCGTAGCTCCGTGCTGCCGCAAAATCTTCCCCGCTTCGCCCGACTTGTCTTCCACAATGGCGAGCAATACGTGTTCGGTCGAGATGAATTCGTCTTTGAGTTTGTCGGCTTCTTTCTGTGCCTGAGCGAGAACGTTGGTCGTGCGGTTGCTGTAAAACCGCTGCGAAAAGCCCGACACCTGCGGAAACTTTTTGATCGCGGCTTCGGTTTCGGTGACGACGGCAACCAGATTGACGCCTACCTTGCCCAACAACGGACGCGTCACGCCTTCGCCCTGTTCAAGCAAAGCCAGCAAAATGTGTTCAGGTTCGATTTGTTGATGCTGTAACTTCTCGGCCAACGCAACGGCTGATTCAACCGCTTCCTGGCCTTTCAAAGTGAATTTATCAAGTCTCATATACTGCCTCCTTCTTCACTCAAACAAACTGCGCTCAAACGAATTCCAGATAGTTGGGCGGCGCATACAAGCCGCGCTGTCGTAACGGTTCCGGCGCTTCGTCTTCACACAAAGCACGCAAGCGTTTCATCGTCGCCGCTGCCTTCAATAAATAAATCGGTTCAGACAAAGCGCCTACGTCTTTCGTCCACGCGGGCGGAGCCTGTCTAACCCGAGTCGCCAACAACTCAAGCAACGCCGCCGCCGTTGTCAGAACTCGCGCATCTTCGGTTTCAGGCTTAGGGCACGAACTCAAATCCGTTTGCCCGCGCAAAAAGTCTTGCGTAAGGCTGCGCAACAACAAGCCTTCGCCTGCCAACGCTGCTTCCGCAATTTGTTTAATCGTCGCCATAAAGGTGTTCGAGGTTCTCACTTACTCACTGATGTTATGCGGCGGCGCAGTCGCTTTCGGGTTTGACAACTTTGCAGCGCCGGAGGCGCGACCGGATATTAGCCGGTGGTGAAGCGTTAGCGTAACCACCGGACACGGCGTCACGACCAACGCGCCCTGAAGGGGCGCAGGACAAGTAATGAGCATCGTAATCAATTCATGTCCAGCGTCCCATCCGGGACGCGGAATTTAATGGCACGCTTTCCGGTGGTTACGCTAACGCTTCACCACCGGCTAATATCCGGTCGCGCCTCCGGCGCTGCAAAACCTCGTCAACCAACAAGTCTTTCTTCTTTGGTGCGTAACATCAGTCAATAACTATGCGTTTCACGACAGAGTTCTACTCCGTTTTCAAACCAAACCAACTGCACCTGAGGAAGAAATGATAGTGAAAGCCCGTATTTATATTGAAATGTTCGCCTACTACCGCTTGGAGGCGGGGATGTAAATTCTTCGATCTTAGTAATATCACCCTTTACATCACCATTGGCGATTTTCACCTCAGAGAATAACAAATTGTTTTCTATCTCCGGTAAACCTCGCCTGTGAATAATCACATCGGGAACCTTTCGATCATCATTATTGTCAGATTTGAACTCACTACCACTACCTTGCCTATTGTAATCAACGTCAACATGCCAACTGACAAAAGATGCGGACAAATACGTACCTAATCTATGTGTCAAGGCCCGCTCTTGGCCAGTCCGAATAATAAAGAGATCGTTTAGGACTAACTTTTCAACTGCATCACGAACTTTTTTCTTTAGAAGGATTAATTCATTCATTGCTCTACCAATCTCATAAAACAATAGGCTCCGAACTTACCGCTTCGGAGCCTATCCTCAAATCATCGCAGCCAAGTCTGCGCTTTCGTTACGCCACAACTGCGATGAAGCGTTTCAACGTTATACCGTCTTCACTTCGACATTGATCGTACGCGGTTTGACTTCTTCGCGCTTCGGCAAGCTGACGGTCAGCACGCCTTCCTTGAACTCGGCCTTGACGCCTTCGACATCCACCGTCTTCGGCAAAGTGAAGCTGCGTTCAAACGCGCCGTAACGCCGCTCGACGCGATGCCAGTTTTCTTTCTGATCTTCGCCCTCGAACTTGCGCTCGCCGCTCAACGTGAGCTTGAAATTTTCGATGGAAAGCTTGAACGCTTCCGGTGACACGCCCGGCAAATCGGCTACGAGCTTGATGACGTTGTCGTCTTCGTAAACGTCTACGCGCGGAGCCCAGGTGTTCACCTGAACATTGTCGAAGATGCCCGCGCAGGCATCACCGAAAGCGCGACTGAAATCATCCTGAAACGTTTTGAATCCTGCGAATGGTGCGGTTTTAACGTAAGTCATAACTGTCTTCCTCCCTCAAATGGATATGAAACGCTCGTCGTTAAATGACGACAAGCTAACTGTTGAACTTGCGAGCCAGAGCGATTCAACGCTCCGGCTCATCCTCCCTCTTCTCACTTCTCAATGGATCATTGTCGTCGCTGATTTAAATTTGCATCACTGATGACGGGGGCAAGATAAAACCTGAGCGGCAATCCGTCAAGTATCTTTTTCAAAACTTGACAGACTTTTTATCAAGTTTATTAACACCACAAACTAACTCCTGTTATTTCAACACTTCAAAAAGCAAAAAGGCGAAGTGCCCGCCTGAGCAACTCCGCCTTTCGCGTAAGATTTTGTATGAAACGGCTTACCGCATCCCGCTTTCTGCCGCGAAATCCGTCCCGTTGAACCGATAATCGGTCATCTTGAGCGCACCACCGTTCAGCGAAAACAACCGAATCATCGGCGCTTTGCCTTCTTCGTATTTGATCCCCATCCGCTGAAACTGTTCGCCCGCCTTGATCGCCGTCGCGCCTTTGGCCGTTTCGAGCATCATCCGCTTCCCTTCGCGCACGACCATCGCGTAATGGTCGCTGCCCTTCGAATAGATGACGACGAGCGAGTCGAACG
>JABFSD010000827.1 GCA_013140935.1 Acidobacteriota bacterium | reverse complement strand
GGATTGATGCCCATCAGCACACCCGCCAACGCCGTCGCCATTTCCCACACATAAAACTCTTCGCCCAGATCGAGCGCATCGTTCAGCGTGCGGCGAATCACCGGATGGCCAGCGGCTAACAGCGCGTTGAGCTTCGCATCAGTCGCGGCATCCATTGCTCCCACTGAAAGATGCACGAATACGCGGTCGTTACCATAAGCATCAGGCGCGCCCAACGGTTCGCCTGCAATGGGGACGATGCCCTTCCCTTCCTTGCCCGTGCTTTCGGCGACGAGTTGTTCGATCCACAAACCGACCGAAGCAATTGCCGCATCAGTCGTAAGCGTCAGTTTGTCGCGTCCGACATTGGCGAGTATGCCTAACGCCGCGCCCAGCTTCGCCGCCGGATTGTCACTCGCAGGCACGGGCGGCGCACAGGCGTGCATCGCGCGTTCGGCCCGTTGCAACAAGGTCTTGAAATCAAAGCCTTGCAACGAAGCCGGAACCATTCCGAAAAATGACAGCGCCGAATAACGTCCGCCAATGTCAGACGGATTGAGAAAGATTCTTCTAAAGCCGTCGCCTTTCGCGCTGGCTTCCATCAACGTGCCGGGATCGGTCACGGCGACGAAATTCTCGCCCGCCTTGTCGCCTTTCAACTCGCGCATCCGGTGCATGAAGTATTTATAAAACATCAGCGGCTCAATCGTTGAACCTGATTTGCTCGCTACGATAAACAGCGTCGTGGCGAGATCAATTTGGGCTTCAAGCGCAGCGACCGTCGCCGGGTCGGTGCTGTCCAGCACGTGCAATTCAGGGAATCCCGCCGCCTTGCCGAACGTGCGACGAAAGACTTCAGGGCACAACGAACTGCCGCCCATGCCCAACAACATCACGTGCTTAAACCCGTCATTGCGAATGCGTGCGCTGAACGCCGCTAACTCGTCGGCGTGGTCTTCCAACAGGTCAGGCACGGTGACCCAACCCAACGAATTTTTGATGATCTTTTGATGAGCTTCTTCGGCCTTCCACAACGCAGCATCTTTACGGCATACCTTGCGCACCCACGATTCGCTTTCACAGCGTTTCAGGGCATCGCGCAAGGCGGGTTCAAACTCCCCCAGGCTGATACTCATCCTTTCGTTGACGCCGCTCGTCAGCGTCGCCTGCTTTGACGTAATGCTCGCCGTTAAACTCTCAAACGAATCGGCAAATGATTTCACGCCGTCATCCTGCAACTGTTGGCATACGGCTTTGATGTCAATGCCAAGTTCGGCAATCGCCGCCAACGCGGCCTTGCCTTCATCCAGCCCCGTCGCAAGTGTCAGCGCCGCCGTGCCGTGATCGCGGAACGCCGTGTAAGTCGCGGGCGGAACCGTATTCACCGTGTCCGGCCCGATCAGCGTATCTACATAAAGCACATCGCTGTATTGCGGATTTTTCGTTCCCGTACTCGCCCACAGCGGACGTTGCACCGTCGCGCCTTTGGCTTTCAGCGCGGCGAAACGTTCGCCGCCAAAAATCTGTTTGAAGCTCTGATAGATAAGTTTCGCATTCGCAATCGCGGCTTTGCCCAACAGGCTGGTGAGATGTGCTTTTTCTTGAGCGTCTTCGGTGCGGCGCGCGCGCAATTCGAGTTGACTGTCAATCGAAGAATCAATGCGGCTGACGAATACGCTGGCGACCGAAGCGATGCCGTCAATGGCTTGCCCAGCGGCCGCGCGCGCTTCGAGTCCCTTGATGTAAGCCTCGGCAACGGCTTCGTAATTTTCCTGCGCGAAAATCATCGTCACGTTCACGTTGATGCCCGCCGCAATCACCGCCGTAATCGCAGGCAAGCCCGCTGGCGTCGCCGGGATTTTAATCATTACGTTCGGACGCGCGACCGCCGTCCACAGGCGTTGGGCCTCGGCAATCGTGCCATCGGTGTCGTGCGCGAGCAGCGGCGAGACTTCAAAACTCACATAACCGTCCAGCTTCGCGGTCGAGTCATACACCGTGCGAAACAGATCGCAGGCGCGTTGAATGTCTTCGATGGCGAGCGCCTCATAAATTTCGACGACGGATTTGCCCGCGCCGATGAGTGAGCGCATGGCTGCGTCGTAATCGGTGCTGCCCGCAATGGCTTTCTCAAAAATCGTAGGGTTGGAGGTCATCCCGCGCAGCCCGTCATCTTTGATCTTCGCGGCTAACTCGCCGTTGTCGAGCATCGCCCGGCGAATGTTGTCGTACCAAACGGACTGTCCCAGCTTCCCCAGTTCAACTAATGGATTCATTGATCGTTCTTCTTCCTTCTAAAAAATAATCGGTCGGCATTGCCAGTCTGCTTTATCACCAGCATGCCTTATCACCAGCTTGCGTTATCAGATGAGGCGGCAGTCTATCCGATGTGGGCGTAATACGGAACGGGGAGTAGCTTAAAAAATGGTTGAGTGAGCGCAAGAGGCGGGGCGGCAGGGCGGTAAGGAAGCAGGCTTTTTTGAGGTAGCAGAAAATGCGTGTGACGTGAATGACTCATCCGCACCACACGCGCAGAGATTCTTACTCCGACAGGTTTTCGCGCAACTGCTTGATCGGCTCGAACACATAACTCAGCAGCGTGCGTTGGCCGACGACGATTTCCGCCGTGCCTGCCATGCCTGCGTTCAAGGGACGCGGCTGGCCTTTGACGGTGATTTCTTTTTCGGTGAGTTCGACGCGCGCGGTGAAACTCGTCGCGCCTTCGCCTTTGGCCGGACTCAGCCACGTGAGCCTGCCGTGTTGTGCGCCGTAGCGTTGATAAGGAAAAGCGTCGTATTTCAATTTCACGCCTTGATCGAGTTTGAGCTTGCTCATTCCGGCTTCGGGTACGGTGAGTTCGGCGACGAGTTGATTGCCGCCGCAAGCGAGTTCAGCGACGGTTTCGCCCGCCGCCACCAAAGCGCCGCGATCACGTACTTTGAGTTTCAGCACGACGCCGGAACAAGGCGCGAGCAATCTGACCTGATCGCCTTCGGTTTCCGACATACCTGTTTTCAAAGCTGCGGCGCGCAATTCGCCAGTCTTGTTTTTCTCTTTCAGGTCGCGCGCGAATTCCTTGAATTCAGCTTGCCGCGTCGCATGCGCCAATTTCAGTTTGGCGACATCGCCGCGCGCGTCGGCCTGCTCGGTAGCGAGCCGTTCAATTTCGGATTTGAGTTCGCTGACTTCGATCAGCTTGGCGGTGAGTTGCGCCTGACTGGCGATGCCTTCGCGGAAAAGCGTGTCGTAGCTCTCCTTCATCTTTTCGGTCAGCGCGAGTTGCTGGCGCTTGTGCGCGATGAGCGCGTCGAGATGGCGAATGCGGCCTTCGAGCTTGCGCGTTTCCTGTTCGTCGCTCAGGCGAATCGTGTCGAGCTTGCGTTGCGCGTTCACGAAACTTTCGCCCGCGCCGCTCACTTGAGTTTCAATGGTTTGTAATTCAGCGGTGCGTTCGGCGGCGGCTTCAGAACGCAGCGTCAAGAGCAGTTCGCCTTGCTCGACTTGCTGGCCTTCGACGGCGAGCAGTTCCGTGACCGTACCGCCGCGCGCAGCCTTGACCGGATCGGCTCCGCGCACAGGCGCGAGCGTGAATTGCGCCGTGACTTTTTCAGGCAACGTAATCGCTACGGCAGCCAACGCGCCCAACGTGAAGACGGCGAGCAGCGTCCACGCCAGACTGCGCGCAGCCCAATGCGGCGGAGCCAAATCAAGAAAGTTCGGCTTGGCGTCGAGTGTTAACGGTGCGGTGTTGGCGATGTGGGCGGACATAGTTTTTCTCTCCCAACGTAGTGGTTAAAGCTGCGGCGCAAAGGCAAACCTGCCTCCGCGCCGGAATGAAACATAAAATCATTCGCTGCGTTTCGAGCGATACTGATAGCCGCCGATCACGTCAGCTTCGGTTTCTTCGCGGACCGACAAATCATCCAGGCGTTCTTCCTGAACGTTCTGACTTTCGGTCAATACGGTGTGTTCGTTCGTTTCTTGGGTTTGCATAACGTTTATCTCCTATTCAGTTCGTTGATTGCCTTACACACCTACTTGACGAGCCAGCAAAATGTGTTCACGGGTTTGGGGCGTGGGCGCGGCATCGTCCGCGACTGACAGCCCGCCAATGAAGATGCGCTTCGGTCCGCCTTTGATTTCATCTGTGCTTTTCATTTCCAGATCATGGAGTTCGTTTTCCTGGTTCGTTGTTTCGCTTTGCGTGTTTTTCATCTCAGCTCCTGCTGTTTTTTCGTTATTTGTGCGAGCGCCTCATTGCGCTCACCGGTTAAGGCGAAGGCGCGCGACGAAAACTATCATCGGAAAAAACTTTTTTTCGATGAGGGGCACGACCTCTACGACAAAGAGCGAGTGTGATAGATTGCGCAAGCCTTTGCCCGCTGGCAGACGGCACGATCAATCGCCCCACCACCAAAATGGCTCAGACTGAATTCGGATTTCACTTTTGGCTGCGATGCAAGCTGAACGTTGGCTACAAATAGACCGTCTGCTCGACGAAGCGTTGGCGCTCCCCACCAGCGAACGCGAAGCCTTTCTCGCGCAAGTCTCTGACGAAGAATTGCGGCGCGAAGTCGCGTCATTGCTGAAATCCCACGATCAGGCCGAAGCGAATTTCCTCAACCAGCCCGCGCTCGAAATCGCCGCACAAAAACTCGCGCAACAGGAAGCCACGTTGATCGGCCAGCATTTCGGCGCTTATCAAATTCTTTCGGTGTTGGGCGCAGGCGGCATGGGCGAAGTCTATCTGGCGCGCGATGAACGGCTGGGACGTTCGCTGGCGTTGAAACTGTTGCCGCCGCATTTCGTCGCCGACGCCCCGCGCGTCGAACGCTTCACGCGCGAGGCTCGCGCCGTCTCAGCCTTGAATCATCCGAACATCGTCACGGTTTATGACATCGGCGAACGCGCAGGCATTCATTATCTGGCGATGGAACACGTGGACGGTCAAACGCTGCGTTCCAAATTGCACACCGCGCATCCGCACAAGTTGGAAGAAAAAGAAATCGTCGAGATCGCGCTGCAAATTGCCGCTGCCTTACGCGCGGCGCACGAAACCGGCATCGTGCATCGTGACATCAAACCTGAAAACGTGATGGTGCGCCGCGATGGATTCGTCAAAGTCTTGGATTTCGGCCTCGCCAAACTGACTGACAAACATCGCGCGCTGGCCGAAACCGTAGCCCGTACGCGCAGCGGCGAAGCACCCCAAGCGTTCGATCCGCACGCGACGCGACCGGGTTCGGTGATGGGTACGGCGCGTTATATGTCACCCGAACAAGCGCTGGGCCGTGACGTAGACGCGCGCTCTGACATCTTCAGCCTGGGCATCGTGTTGTATGAATTGCTCGCAGGCACGCCGCCGTTCAAGGGCGATACGCCTGCCGCGACGCTCGATGCCATCGTGCATTACCAGCCCGTCGCGCTCACGCACGTGCGCCCTGAGTTGAATCCCGAATGCGAACGTCTTATCACGCGCATGCTCGAAAAAGACCGCGAGTTGCGTTACCAGACGGCTAACGATTTGCGCTCGGCGTTGAAACGGCTGCAACGCGAACTCGATTCTGCTTCCCATCCGATTAGCGCGACTTCTGCGCCGTCGGGCGCGAACGCGGCAGTGACAGGAGGGCGGCGCAATAAATGGTTCGCTGTCGCCGCAGTCTTGTCGGGTTTGCTCGCAGTCATTGCCGCAACGTGGTGGCTCACGCGCACGCCCGCGACTGAGACGCTGTCGCGCGAGAGTTTCAACGAATTGCAGATCACCGATTTCCCCGGGGAAGAATTGTTTCCCAGTCTTTCGCCCGACGGACAATCGGTGGTTTACGCGCGACGCTCGAAAGAAGGCGATTTCGATATTTGGCAACAACGCATCGGCGGAACTACGCCAAATAATCTGACCGCGAAAAATGCGCCGGCCAAAGATGTGCCGGCCAAAGATGTGCCGGCCAAAGATATGTTTGACGATACGCATCCGGCTTATTCGCCAGATGGCGCGTTCATCGCGTTTCGTTCGGAGCGCGACGGCGGCGGGCTTTTCCTGATGGGCGCAACGGGCGAATCGGTGCGGCGTTTGGCTGACCATCGCGCTTATCATCCGGCCTGGTCGCCCGACGGCAAAGAAGTGATTTACACCGAAGAGCCGATTGACGACCCGCGCAGCCGCATACTCGCGCAACACGTGTTGCACGCCGTCAAGATAGACACAATGGAACGCCGCATCGTCAGCAAGCGCGATGTCGCGCAACCTGCGTTTTCGCCCCACGGCCAGCGCATCGCCTATTGGGCACAAGGCGCAGACGCGAGCCGCGACATCTGGACGATGCCCGCGTCAGGCGGCGATGCGATTGCTGTGACCAATGACGCGGCGACCGATTGGAATCCGGTGTGGTCGCCCGACGGCAAGTATCTTTATTTTTCGAGCGACCGCACCGGCGCGATGAACTTGTGGCGCGTACCGATTGACGAACAAACCGGTCGCACACAGGGCGCGCCGCAACTCGTGCCTACGCCGTCGGGTTTCAGCCAGCATCTCAGTTTTTCGAAAGACGGCACGCGTATGGCTTTCGTAGACAAACGCCCTCGCTATCGCCTCGCCAGCCTTCCGTTCGACACGGCGCGTCCTAGCAAAAACAGTCAGCAGGATTTCACCATTACGGAAACTTCGTGGCGCACTTATTACCCTGACGTTTCGCCCGATGGTGGAGTGATCGTTTACAACGCGACGGTCGGCAACCGCGAAGACCTTTATCTGGTGAAAACCGACGGTTCGGCCTTGCCACAAAAGCTGACCGACGATGACGACAAAGATCGTTATCCGCGCTGGTCGCCGACGGGTGAGCGCATCGCCTTTTTCTCGAATCGCGGCGGTGGTAACAACGGGGGCCGCTGGCAAATCTGGACGATCAACCGTGACGGCGGCGCACGCCAGCAAGTAACGAACCTGACGGAAGGCGATGCGTTTTTCCCTACGTGGTCGCCGACGGGAGACCGGCTGGCTTACATCCATCGCAAGACCAATCCTGACAGTACCGAACTTTTCATCGTTGACCTGACCCAGCCGTTACCAACGAAAGGACAACCGCAGCCTTACGACCCGACGATACGTTTCTGGTTGCGCGACTGGTCGCCGGACGGCAAACGACTTATTGGCGGATGGCGTGCCAACATCGAAGCGCCGCTACTGGTCAAAAACTATTCGCTCGAAACCCATCAATTCGAAGACATCGGCACGACCAGCGCGGACCCGGGGAATTGGTTGAACGACAATCGCCGTTATCTGGCGGAAGAATACGGCAGAATTTTTCTGCTTGATTCACGCACGGGCGCTTCCACGGAACTGCTGTCGCGCCTGCCTTATCAACTTTACCGGCTCACCTTGCCTGCTGATCAACGCACGCTCTATTTCGGACTGGATATTTCTGAAGCGAACGTTTGGGTACTCAGTCGAAAGTGAGTTTGAGACGTAGAACAAGATGGCATCTTGTTCTACGTCTCTATTTCAACGACCAGAATCATCGCCACCACACAGGGCAAGTTTCATCCGACAGTTGACAGTGTTCCTCAGAAAGGAAAATGAGGGAAAAGAAAATAAGCAATAACCACAAAGGTAATTTTCCTTTCCCACATTTTCTTTTCGAGGGAAACGGTTAGGCACTTTCGGTTTCACACGAAACTTGCCCGTTACGGATTGCTCTTCGGCGGATCAACCGTAACCTTGATGTGAAGCTCTTTGATTTCGACCGGCCCGCCTTTCACGGCTTCAGCCTGTTGCGGACTAACCGTCAAGTCTTCGGTCAGCGGCGGTTGATCAGTCATTTCGATTTGGTTTGGATAGTTGATTGCTTCGTTCATCGGATGCTCCTTTATTTGTTTCCAGCCCGGCTCGGCCCCGGGAAAGCCAACACGTTGCGCGCGGTGACACTATTTTCATGCGGCAGCACAGCGTCAGTGATGCAGCTTGGCAATCAGGAAAAAATCTCTGGTCAGCAGCGTGCTTTGCGCAGGGCTGTCCTGGTAACGCACATCAAGGATTTCAAAGCCTTCCGCTGCGAGCGTCTCAGACATAAGCCTGGTGTCGTGATAGTGAAGGTAAACTTTGTCTCCGGCGCTTGATTCCTGAAAACCGGATTGCCGGTCGTCGCCTTCCATGCCGCTCAGGTAAAGAACGCCTTGCGGTTGCAAGCAGGCTGACGCATCACGAATGAATTGCGCGGCATCCGCTTGGGATAAGTAAGGCAGATAAAATCCGCAGATGATTGCATCGAAGCGCTCACCCAAAGCAGCAATCTGTCGTCCATCCAGCACACGAAACTCAGCGGTCGGATTGTTGCGCCGCGCCAGTTCGATCATGTTCGGAGCCAGATCAATGCCTTGCAGCTTGAACTGCGGTCGCTGCGCCAAAAGATACCGTGTGATGTTTCCCGGCCCGCAGGCCACGTCGAGTACTTCGGCCCTTTCTTTGTCAATGCAACGGCAAAACAGATCGTAGGTGTCGTCGTACAAGTCCAAGTCCATATACTTGTCTTGATACCGCTGGGCGAGTCGGTTAAACGTATCCGTAGTCACTTGGTATTTATCCACACACGATTCCTTTTTTATGTAGGTTTACGGGAAAACGCGGGGTAGCGCAGGTTGGGAACCTGCGCTACCCCGCGCGGATGGCTGGTGAAGTAGCACAGGTTACGAACCTGCTCCACCCAAATATCGCTCAAGCCTTGCCAAGTCCCTTGCTTGCCGGTCTCTTGTGGCGATTAAAGCCTCAACCCTGCAAGCGCTTCCGTCAGCTTCTCGATGGCGGGCTTGATCGCCTTCGTTTGCAATTCGGTGGCGCCGTTTGTCCTCATTGCGCTCGTACTCACTTGCGTCGTTTCGCCCGCGTGTTTGATCTTGCCGGTGGCTACCTCGATGAGCCGGGTCTTCAAGATCACACGTCCAAAGCCGTCTGCACCTTTAGGCGTGTATTCCACCACGACGCCGGTCAGGACATAGCTCACACCGAGTTGCTTGCCCAGCTTTACCGCCGCCGCAGTAGAAGTACCGCCGTTGAGGGCCGTGAGATCGCCTTGCGACGCGTCCCGCGTCCGCCTTACATCCACGACGTCGAATCGGCGGGTTTCGAAAAGTGCGAACGCCAGGCTGGCCTGAAGCTGTCGCTTGGCTTCGTGGGTCATCTCGGAGGCATTCGGCTCCGGGCTGAATTCGACCACGGCTACCTTTACCCCGCTTGCCTTAGCTGCCTGCCCTTCAACGTTTTTTTCTTCAGATGCCGTATGAGCGAGCGAAACGCCCGCCAACGCAATTCCTAAAACAACTGCTGTAAACAAGTTTTTCATGACATTCTCCTCGTAGTTTTCTCGCCGCATTTGCGCGGCTACTTTTCATCGCAGGTCTTTCCATAAACCCGATTGAAAACCGCTTTAGTGGCCGACTTCTAGCGACCTCGGTTAATGACGAAGCGAAACCTGCCAGGGGATTTCTCCGCTACTGGCGCTCGTGCCGCCAGCGATTCCGGCTTTGGCAGCCTCGGCTTGCGCGTCGGTCAAAGGCAAATCAGCCAGTGACTCCATGTTTTCACGGCTGCCGGATGGGTCGGCCAAGCGGTTTGCCAAGTGATTGGGTGAAGGGTTGATTTCAAATTGGTCTGGTTGGTTCATGGTTTTCTGCTCCATTGCTGCAAAGTTGTTGGTGCTGAACGCCTCATTGCGCTCGTGGCATAAGGCGCAAACGAAAGGTGAAAACCACCAGCGCGAAGCCATTTCTTTTTGGGCAACGAGCCGACGGGTACAAACAAAAAAAGCTCCGTTCATTCGGCCATGCCGCTTGAACAGAGCTTGCTTCAAGTTGGATAAGAGACGAGAGGCGCACGTCGCGCCGGAACGCAACAAAGCCCGTTGCTCGTCTCCTGCACGGGGTTGGTTTCGCGCTTACCTCGGGATTTAGCTATCAACGATGTCGAAGACAATAATGTCTTGCCCTTTACCGCGTGGTCCGCCTTTGATCGCGTCGGCGTTTGGCACGGTCAGGTCATCGAGGACACCCGCGAGGGCGACTTCGCTGACGCTTTCACTGATGCCATTGCTGGTAATTGATTGGTTGTCTGATTGGTTCATAACGTTTGTCTCCTGGTTTGAAAGTTCGTAGTTGCGAGCGCCTCATTGCGCTCGCTGCCTAAGGCGCAAGAGGCACGTCGCGCGCGTCAAGTTACCGGCAGCCCGTCGTACTTGTTTACGATTTGAGGATCGGAGTCAAGATGAAGGCGGGGCCGCCTTTGATCTCTGCACTTTGCTCATCGCTCAGTGCCAGATCGGTCATCGGGTTCAGCGTGTTGTCGGCTACTTGCACCGTCAAAGTATCAATCGTTTCCATGATTTGTTGTTCCATAATCATTCCTTTCGTTTCAATGGTTGTTGTGTTGCGCCGGCACGCCAGCAAAGACCACGTTGGTCAACGACGCCGGGCCGGCATTTAGCGAAGGGGGACAGCATTGGTGCTGTCTCCCTCAGTGCTTAAGGCGCAAGCGCGCGGCGCAAACCACCAGCGCCGTAAGTTATTTTTGGGGAGCGTTCGCCTCGTGTGCATAAAAAAAGCTCCGGCCTCTCGGTCAAGCCGGAGTACCGGAGCGCAGCTTACGCGTAATGAGAGACAAAGCGTGTTCATTAACCGCTGTCTGTCTTTCTTCCTTTCAGCAAGTTTGTTTCGTTTAGTTCTTCGGTTTCGGTTTCGGCCTTTCACCAGTCACTACGATTGGGGGCATTTCGATAGGTGTCTGTGGTTTGACTTCCCCGCCTTTGACCGCATCGGCGTTTTGCACGTTCAGGTCTTCGAGGGCGATGTCGCTACCGGTTTTGATAACGCCTTGGGTAATGATGGATTGGTTGTCTTGTTGTTTCATAACGTTCTTCTCCTGGTTTGAAAGTTTGCAGTTGCGAGCGCCTCATTGCGCTCGCTGCATAAGGCGCAAACGTGCGGCGAAAACCACCAACACCGCGTAGATTTTTTTTTGAGCGGCAAGCGAACAGGTACGAATAAAAAAAGCTCCATCCATTCGGCCAGGCCGCATGGATGGAGCTTAGACAACGGGGAGCGCCTTAGACGCGCGCTGGTTAGGCTATTCCTCAAAGATCACTGACGTATCTTTTTTCTACTCCTACGTCTAACTCTCGAATATCGTCTTCTTTCAAATCTGTGTTACAAGCTATCTCTTTGCCAAAGGATATTTTTATCGGCTGTGCCCAACTCTCAGGCTGCCACACCGAGCCACGCAAAAAGGCCTTGGCGCAATG
>JABFSD010000795.1 GCA_013140935.1 Acidobacteriota bacterium | reverse complement strand
CAATGAGTACGTGATCGAAAAAGACGGCGACGAGATGCTGGCTTTTTATTGGTATCACGGACGCGGGCGCGTCATTGCCAACGAGTACTGGGGACGTTGGTTCACGTTGCGCGATGCCGTCGGGCGCGGACGCACCGATGGCGCGTTGATTCGCATCATCGTGCCCGTCGAGCGCGGTGCGAACGATGAACAAGCACGGCAGGATGGATTGGAATTTACGCAACAGATCGCGCCGCTGCTCGCGCGTTACATCCCCGATTGATCGTGGTATCGTCGCCACATAGCAGCACTCATCAAACTCAAGGGAGAAATTCATTATGTTACTCGCAGGCAAGACCGGCCTGATTTTAGGCGTCGCCAACAAGCACAGCATCGCGTGGGCGATTGCCGAATCAGCCGCGCGTGAGGGCGCAAAGCTGTTTTTCAACTACCAAACCGAACGCCTCAAAGACAACGTAGAAAAACTCGCCACCGAATTGCCGGGCGCGAAATGTTTTGTTTGCGATGTGAGCCAAGACGCAGAGATTGATGCAATGATGCAAAGCCTCGCGGCTGAAACCGACAAGCTGGATTTTCTGGTTCACTCGGTGGCTTACGCTCCGCGCGAAGCGCTGACGGGTGAGTTCGTCAATACGACGCGCGCAGATTTTGCGACGGCGTTGGACGTGAGCGCCTATTCGTTAGTTGCTACTACGCGGGCAGCATTGCCGTTAATGAAAGAAGGCGGTTCGGTGATTACGTTGAGTTATCTCGGCGCAGAGCGCGTCGTGCCGCATTACAACGTGATGGGCGTAGCCAAAGCCGCGCTCGAATGTTCGGTGCGCTATCTCGCCAACGACTTAGGGCCGCAAGGCATTCGTGTGAATGCGATTTCCGCCGGGCCGATTCGCACGCTGGCCGCGCGCGGCGTTTCGGGCATCACCAAAATGGTAGAGCATCACCGCGAAATCGCTCCGTTGCGGCGCGCGACCGAACAAGCCGAAGTCGGCGATACGGGATTGTTTTTGATTAGTGATTTAGGGCGAGGCATTACCGGCGAAGTGATATACGTTGACGGCGGCTATCACATCCTGGGAACCCTTGTTTCGATGTAAGCAGAGCGCGTGAGTGGTAGAACAAGATGTCATCTTGTTCTACCACTCACTGGCGCGCGATATGCTGAAATATATCCTTTCCCCATCCTGTTTGCTCTTCGCCCTCTGCGGAAGGCTGCCGCTGCATAACTTGCAGCACAAACTTTTTGCGCTCGGACAAAATATATTGGTGCGTGCGATCCAGGGCATTGTCACTTGTTTATTCTCCATTATTCATTTTGGCAGGAGTCCCAGTTCATTTCTGCCCATAGGGGACAATGAAGAATTGACAATGCATGCTTTCAATCGGTCGCACGCAACTGCAAGTCGCTATAATTACTTTTGTCTGTGCCTGCTCCTGGCTTGTTTTTCTCTCTCGGTTTACGCACAAAAGCCGCGCACCTGGCAGCGCGATTACTTTCCCGAATTTCGCATCGAGATGGCCGAAGCCGATCTGGCGCGGCTGATATCAGTCGCCGTCATCAAAGACCTGCCCGATGAAACGAAATATCCGATGACGCTGCGTTATCAGGGCACAGCCCACGCGGGCACGATTCGCTTGCGCATCGGCAACGCTTCGCGCTGCGGCACGAAGCGGCAATTCAGATTGGACTTTCCGCGCAACGTCACGTTGCCCGATGGTTACGTGACCGATCGTTTCGAGACCGATCACGGCATTTGCAATACGTTGAATGAATGGATGGGTTGGCAATTGCTCGACGAAGCGGCGCAACGACGGCCTGAGATGAACCTGCTGCGCAAGCAAGCCAACGTCGTCGCGTTGTATTTCAACGGTCAGCTTTATCACGTACAAACCCTGCTCGAAGACGTGAACAAAGACCTCGTCGAACGCTTTTTGCACACGCGCAAGGTCGAGCTTTTCAAATATGGCTGTTACGGCATTCCGCGCGGCCAGGCCGTAGCCATCTCGCCGCTTTGTCATAGTTCCGCCGTTGCTGATTACGAAAAGATGTTGGACGTGCCCGCTTATCTTTACAGCGCGGCGACGATTCAGTTGTTGGGCAGTTCCGATATGTATCCGGCCTATCCGTGGAACTCTTATTTGGCTTTTCATGAAGAAACCGAGCGCGCGCACTTCCTGACTGACGATCTGGATATGTGCGTTGATTTCACCAGCGGAGCCGAACACGATCCCTTCAACATTGTTTATACCGAGAACGTAGCGCAGCGGCACTTTGAAATTCTGACCACCGACAGCCAATGGGGAGCGCGCTATCGGGAATACGTTGAGGACTTGAGCGGCATGGTCGCGCCTGAGTTCATCGTGCCGTTGATGACGAAAAAATATGAACAGGTGCGCGCGGTGTTGCTGGCTTCGCCCGACTTGCCATTTGGTGGAGAGTATTACGACCAACAATATCGTGCGTTGCTGCCTGTGTGGTCGGCGCAGCGCACGGCGTATTTGCAAAAACTCTTAAACGCCACTAACCGCTATCAACTCGCGTTTAACGGCGTGCTGCATTCCGGCGAACGCGGCGCGACTTTCGTTACGGCGGCAGATTTCACGCACGACAATCGTCCCGACCTGGCCGTCGCCAATCAGGAAGCGGGTATCGTGTCGGTCATCATCGGCCTGGATAATCGCAACGGCGAGTATTGGTGGGCGTCTGACATTCGCCGCATCGAAACGGGCGGCCAGCCGATGGCACTGGCCGTGCTGGATTATGACAACGACGGTTGGAACGATTTCGCCGTCGTAGACCGCACTAACAACGCCGTTACGCTTTGGCGTAATCAGCGCGATACGAACTTTATCAAAGTGCATACGTTCACGGTTTCGTCGCCACGCGCGGCACAAGCGGTCAGACTGGATGATGAAACGACGATGCTTTTCATCGTGACGGGCGAAGCGTCCGGCGCAATTCGTCGCTGGCGCTTGCGCGGCGACAATCGAACGGAACTCGCCAGCATCAACGTTGGCGCTCCCGCACAGGCTCCGGCGTGGGCTGACATAGACAACGACGAACGTCTCGACGCTGTGATGCCCAGCGAAAAGACTGCCGAACTCATCACCATCTTCGACGTGTTGGCGGCGAATCCACTCATCCTCACGCAACCCTTGCCCGTTATAACCAACGCTGTCGCCGTAGCGGATTTCGATCAGGACGGCTGGCCCGATGTCGCCGCTGTCGCCGCCGAAGCCAATCAACTGTTGCGCTTGCATAACGCGCGCGGCAGCCGCTTTGAGCTGGACAATACGGTAATGTTACCGACGGGTTTCTGGCGCGGCGATTATCGCACCATCGCCGCTGCTGATTTCGACGGCAACGGTCTGCCTGACGTAGCCATTACCGATTACAACGAAGGCATCATCCGCATCTTTCGCGGCGCGCGGCGCGGCTTTGCCAACGCACGCAGCGAATACGTCGGGACCGGGAATGAGGCGGGCGGCACTTACACCGCTGACCTCAACGAAGACGGTCGCCCCGATCTCATCGCCGTCGCGGGCGAAC
>JABFSD010000163.1 GCA_013140935.1 Acidobacteriota bacterium | reverse complement strand
AACCCGATAGAGGAATTTACTGGATGCCAGCCGTAGGGGGCGTTGAACGCAAATTGACGACGATCTCGCCACAGCGTCCGACCGGCGTTGCGGGTTCAGAATTAAGCTGGTCGCCCGATGGGAAGTTACTGGCGTTCGGAGATCGTGAATCAGCGCAAGCTCCGCTCAAAATCAATCTTTTGAATCTGGAAACAAGTGAAAGACAGCCGTTGACGAATCCTCCGCCTGGGAGCAGCGGTGATTTTCTGCCAGCGTTTTCCCCTGACGGAAAGACCCTGGCGTTTGTCAGAACTGCTACCGCCGATAGCCACCGCGAGATATTGTTAGTTCCCGTCACGGGCGGAGAATCGCGGCAAATAACAAAAAATACGCAGCAAATTAATTCACTGGCGTGGCTGGGAAATAACCGTGAGCTAGTTTTTTCAGGACTGGTTGAAGGAGAAAAAACGAGCATCGGCCTTCATCAAATTAACGTTATTACCGGTCAGCAACAGCGGCTCACGGGACCTGATGCCTTAGTCATGGGTGCCGCTTACGACTCTCACAGTAGGCGACTGTGTTACGCCAAACTTGATTACGATGTTGACGTGCTGCGGATGGGATTGAAAGGAACCGTCAGCGATCAGCAGCCTGCCACGAAATTAATTGGCTCCACTAAAGTAGAGTTCTATCAACGTTATTCGCCTGACGGGAAAAAGCTGGCTTATCAAACCGCACTGTCAGGCAACGACGCAGTGTGGATTTGCGACAGCGACGGGCAAAACCACCGACAGCTTACGAACGATCCAAAAATTTCTAAGGGCTGGCCCGATTGGTCGCCTGATTCGAAGCAAATTTCGTATGTCGGTTGGTCGAACGGGGAATTTGCCATTTATGTCGCCGAGTTAGAAACCGGCAAACACCGTCGCGTCACCCGTGACGATTTTAATAACTCCACGCCCAGTTGGTCGCGTGACGGCCAATTGATTTACTTCAGTTCGGATCGAAGCGGTGCGCCGCAGATTTACAAAATACCGGCGGCGGGCGGCGAGCCGGTGCAAATGACGAGGCAAGGCGGCATCGAGCCTTTGGAATCGCTGGATGGGAAGTTTCTGGTTTACGTCAAGAACCGGCAAACACCCGGCCTCTGGCGCTTTGATTTGGCGACGGGTGCGGAAACCATGATTACCGATGTACACAAAGCCGGTTACTTACGCATGTGGGATGTCACCAGAACCGGCATTTTTTTTGGCTCGAACGAATCGTCTACGCGCGCCCTGCTTGAGTTTTACGAATTTGCGACGGGTAAGATTTCGCTGGTGACGAAGCTGAACCATGGGTTTAGCCCCGGCACGCGCGGGCTGGCGGTTTCTCCTGACGGACGCTGGTTGACCTATCTGAAAAGCCAATTGAAAAGCGACCTGATGTTGACGGAAAGAAATGAATAACCTTGGCAACACGCCTTCTTCGTCACGAAGCGACGGTTGACTTTAGCCGGGGATGTCAATGGTGAGCTTCAACGTGAAGGCTCAGGTCTCTTACGCTCCGTTCTGGCTTTCGCAGCCTGAAGCGCGTTGGCTATACTGCAAACAGATTCGTAAGCACATCCACACCGTTCAAGTGCGGAACGCTGCGGCGCTGATTGGTTCAATACAAAATATGGCGCGACCTTGATGGGTTGCGCTCCCGTTGCCACCGGAGCTTTTTTGAATGCCCGAACAGGAAGCAATTGTCGTACGCGGCGCTCGCGTGCATAACCTGAAAAATATCTCTTTCTCGATTCCCCATAATCAACTCACCGTCGTCACCGGCGTCAGCGGCTCAGGCAAGTCTTCGCTCGCCTTTGATACGATTTATGCCGAAGGGCAGCGCCGCTACGTCGAATCGCTTTCGGCTTACGCGCGCCAGTTCCTCGAACGCATGAACAAGCCCGACGTAGACGAAGTGCTAGGCATCGCGCCCGCCATTGCGATCAATCAAAAAAATTCAACGCGCAACCCGCGCTCAACCGTAGCCACACAAACCGAAATTTACGATTACCTGCGGCTGCTTTTCGCCCGCGTAGGCACGACGATTTGCGACAACTGCCATCAAGTCGTTAAACGCGATACGCCGCAATCTATCGCCGATGAAATTCTCGCGCTGCCTGAAGCGACGCGCTTTTACGTGCTGTTCCCTGCCTCAGCGGGAACCGATTACGTCAGTGAAGAAGAGGAAAAACCCAAAAAGAAAAAGGCCAAAACCGTCAACGTACAAGCTCACTTGATGAGCCTGATGCAACGCGGATTCACGCGACTGTTCACTGAAAAAGATCAACAGGTTGTCGAATTGCAAACGCCTGACAGCTTCACCGGCAAAAACTTCGACGGCGTATACGTGCTGATTGATCGCCTCGCCGCACGTGAAGACATTCGTACGCGCCTGACTGATTCGATTGAGACTTGCTACCGCGACGGCCACGGCCAAGCCTTGATTCAGTTGGTGGGCGACCAACCGCAAACCTTGCGCTATTCAGAACAGTTCAAGTGCAAGCGTTGCGACATCGCTTATGTCTGGCCTGAGCCGCAGCTTTTCAGTTTCAACAATCCGTTCGGCGCGTGCGCGACTTGTCAGGGTTTCGGCAATACGATTGGCCTCGACTTGAATCTGGTCATTCCTTACCGCGACTTGTCGTTGAAAGCAGACGCGGTTGAGCCGTTCACCAAACCGCATCTCGCCGACTGGCGTGCCGCGATGTTTCGCTTCGCCGAGAGCAACGACATTCCGCTGGATGTGCCGTTCGGCGAACTGGCTGAGATGGATCGCAAGGCCATCGTGTATGGCAAAAAAGGCGAATGGCCGGGCGTGGTCGGCGCGTTCGAATGGCTCGAAAAGAAAAAATACAAGCTGCACGTTCGCGTATTCCTCGCCAAATATCGCGGCTATACGCGCTGCCCCGAAGGCGACGGCGGCAGGCTCAGACGCGAAGCCCGCGCCATCAAGCTCAACGGCAAATCGCTCGGCGAAATCACGGCTTTATCCATCACCGACGCAGCAAAATTCTTTAACACACTCACCTTAACCAAAGAGCAATCCGCCATCGCTGACCGCTTGTTGAAAGAGATCACCGACCGGCTGAAATTTTTGAACGATGTCGGGTTGGAATACTTATCGCTTGATCGCTTGGCGGCGACGTTGTCAGGCGGCGAAGCGCAGCGCATTCAACTGGCTACGCATTTGGGCGCATCGCTCGTCGGCGCGCTTTACGTGCTGGACGAACCCAGCATCGGCTTGCACGCGCGCGACGGAGCGCGTCTCATCAAGCTGCTCGAAAACCTGCGCGACATCGGCAATACGGTGCTGGTCGTTGAACACGACCCTGAAATGATGCGCGCGGCTGATTACGTTTTAGACATCGGCCCCGGCGCGGGCGAACTCGGCGGCGAAGTGATTTACGAAGGCGCGCTGAAAGGTTTGCTCAAACACAAAGATTCGCTGACGGCGCGATATTTGCGGCACGAACTGCAAATCAAAGTTCCGACCGAACGCCGCACCCCGCGCAAAGAATCACTCAAGTTGCGCGGGGTGCGG
>JABFSD010000882.1 GCA_013140935.1 Acidobacteriota bacterium | reverse complement strand
GATCGGTACGTTCAAGCACAGCGAAAAAGGCAAGCCGGTGTTTTATGAATTCATGAGTTTCTTTGAACACGAGGGCAGCCTCGTGTTGCGCTTGAAGCATTTCAATCCTGACCTGACAGGCTGGGAAGAAAAAGATAAATTCGTAGAGTTCAAGTTCGTCGCCAAAAAAGATGGCGCGATGTATTTCAGCGGCCTTACCTTCATGCCCGAAGGAAAAGACGCCGCCAAAATTTATTTGGCGATGCGTAACAAAGAAGGCGCGGTCAACGAAGTCGTATTCAATCTCAAACGCACGCCGTCACACGCGGCGATGTCGCATTAAAGTAAGGGAAGGGAAATAAATCAATGATTCGTCTTTGCATGTCGGTCGCGTTAATCGCGGCAAGTTATTTAGTAATTCACCATTTGCCCAATACTTCGGCAAAAATGCCTAACAGTAATTGGGCAGGCTGGCGCGGCCCGGATGGACAAGGCATTTCGCTCGAAAAGAATTTGCCGAGCGAATGGAGCGATACGAAAAACGTACTCTGGAAAACCCCGATTGCCGGACGCGGTTATTCGCAACCCGTCATCTGGGGCAATCGCGTATTCCTCACGACTGACATCGAAGGCGGCGCGGCTCCAGCGACGCACAAAGCGCCCGTGCATATGATGGGCAAAGAGGAATTCAAACATCCTGACTGGACGGGGACGGATAAGTTACACACGTTCAAAGTTGTCGCGCTCGACCGCGACACGGGCAAGATCGTGTGGGAACAAACCGCGTATGAAGGTACGGTCTTCGATCATCGCCACAAACGCGGTAACTACGCCGCGCCGACGCCCGTGACCGATGGCAAAATGGTTTGGGCGTGGTTCGGTTCCGAAGGGCTGTATGCTTACGATTACAAAGGTAAGCTCGTATGGAAAAAATCGCTCGGCCAGATTATGACCTTGGGCATGGGCGTAGCTACTTCGCCGGTGTTATTCGACAACGTGCTGATTATTCAATGCGACGAAAATGCGGGCGAGAAATCATTCATTGCCGGATTCGATAAAAAGACCGGTAAGGAACTCTGGCGGCAACCGCGCAAGGTGCAGGTGAGTTGGTCTACGCCGGTGTTGGTCAATGCAGGCACGCGGACGGAGTTAGTCACGAGCGGCAATGAATTCGTGATTGCTTACGACCCCAAAACCGGCAAAGAGCTATGGCAAACCGAAGGCGTCAAGGCCAATGCGATTGCTACGCCGATGATTGGGCACGGATTGGTAATTGCTTCGACGGGTTATCCTTCTAAAAATATTATTGCGATTAAACCGGGCGGATCGGGGCAGTTAGCCGCTGACCAGGTAGTTTGGAAATATAATAAAGGTACGGCTTATGTACCTTCGCCGATTTTATATGGCGATTATGTTTACCTGATGAGCGATGGTGGTGTGCTGACTTGCCTAGACGCCAAAACCGGCAAGATCGTTTATGAAGGCGGGCGCGTGCCGGTCGCGACCAAGTTCACGGGCGCTTCGCCGGTTGCGTTTGACGACAAGATTTTGTTGACCAGTGACGACGGCGATACTTTTGTTATCAAAGCCGGGCCGAAGCATGAAGTTTTAGGTACCAACTCGATTGGCGAACCTTCGCGGACTTCGATTGCGATAGCGGATGGGAAGTTATTCATTCGCGGCGAAAAACATTTGTTTTGTATCGGCAAGAAAAGCTGACACAAAGGCCGAATCATGAAAACACGACATACTATTTCACGCTTATTATTAGGCGGCTGGCTCACGCTGGCCGCCTTTGGCTTTGCGCAGACGAAAAATGCCAACCTAAACTGGCCGCAATTTCGCGGGCCGAACGGCAATGCGAATGCTGATGGCGCAAACTTGCCGACAGAATGGAGCGCGACTGAAAACATCGTTTGGAAGACTGAAATTGTGGGGCGTGGTCATTCGTCGCCAGTCATTTGGGGTAAGTACGTCTTTCTGACTTCCGACTTTGAGGGCGAAGTCATTCCCAATAAAAAAGCGATAGCGCACGTGCGGAATGATAAATCGTGGGTTCATCCTGACAGCACGTCGGGTGACCGGAAACACACGTTGAAAGTAATTTGTCTCGACCTCGATACCGGGAAAATCCTCTGGGAAAAAGTAGCTCACGAAGGCGCAGTGCTGGATGATCGGCATCGCAAGAATACCTATGCTTCGGGCACGCCGGTGACGGATGGTAAATACATTTATGCTTTTTTCGAGGCAGAAGGCGTTTATTGTTACGACTTCAAGGGCAAGCTGATTTGGAAGGCTTCGATGGGAGGGATTTCCAAAGTTGGGATGGGGCCGGGCACTTCGCCTGCGTTGCATGAAAACCTGTTATACCTGCAATGCGATAACGAAGACGGTGGACCGCGCTCGTCGTTTCTGGTCGCGCTCGACAAACGCACGGGCAAGGAAGTCTGGCGCGCAGTGCGTGATCATCGCAAGACGCACGCTACGCCCGCCATTGTGCATGCGGGCAATCGCACGGAGCTAATCGCCAGCGGCTGGGAATCGGTCATCGCTTACGATCCGCTGACGGGCAAAGAGCTTTGGCAATCAGAAGGCGTCAAAGGTTGGGCGATTCCCAGCATCGTCAGCGGCCACGGCATGATTTTCCCTTCGACGGGTTATCCTTCCAAAAAAGTTTTGGGCATCAAACTAGACGAGACGAGTAACTCAAGAGTCGCCTGGAGCTATGACAAAGGCACGGCGTACGTCGCTTCGCCGATTTTGTATGGCGATTATTTATACCTTATCAGCGACAAAGGCATTCTGACTTGTCTCGACGCGAAAACCGGCACAATTAAATATGAGGGCGGGCGCGTGCCTACGCCGGAAAGTTTTTCCGCTTCGCCGCTGGCTTACGACGGCAAGTTACTTTTGTTGAGCGAAGACGGCGACGGTTTTTTGATTAAAGCCGGGCCGGTTCACGAGGTACTCAAGGTGAATGCGTTGGACGAGCCGATTTATGCTTCGCCAGCAGTAGCAAATGGCAAGCTATTTATTCGCAGCGACAAGCACTTGTATTGCATCGGGAAGAAAGGCTGATAGCTATGACTTGGGACGAGATTATCAATAACCCTTTATTGCAGGATTTGCCGTTTAAGATTGAGACGAATAAGTTCGGACAAATTCTAATGAGTCCGGCTTCGAATAAGCATGGCAATACACAATTTAGGACGGGTCGTGCGATTGATCGGGTGAAAAAGTCCGGTGAAGTGATTACGGAATGTTCGATTCAAACTTCGGACGGCGTGAAAGTCGCTGACGTGGCGTGGGTGTCTGATGAGTTTCTGGAGGAACACGGAATGGTGACGCCTTATCAAAAAGCACCGGAAATTTGCGTTGAGGTGGTTTCGCCTTCCAACAAGGAAGAAGAGATAAAGCATAAAGTCGAGCTATATCTTGCCAAAGGCGCACTGGAAGTTTGGGTGGTGGACGACCAAAAGAAAGTTACTTTTCATTCTCACACCGGTAAGCTCAAGAAATCGAAACTCGCGCCTAAGTTCAAAATCTAAAACAGTATGACTTCTGTTAAGC
>JABFSD010000045.1 GCA_013140935.1 Acidobacteriota bacterium | reverse complement strand
GCATGGCGGTACGATCAAGGAAACCGATAATCAATGAACCGTCATTGTCGAATTCTAAATCAGCCAGAATCGGTTGCGGATAAACCAGGTAACGACGCGCCGGCGCGATGCGCGTGGGTTGCACGACGAATTTCGAGAAATCGCTCGTCCAGGCGTTCCACTGATTGCGCACCGGATCGGTCGCCGGTTTGACGGGATCGAGCGGATCGTCGTAAGCCCATGTGATGCCCTTGTTATAGGTCAGCGGAATGTTGAGTTTGTTCGTGAAGGTGCCGCCGCCCGCCGGATTAAACTCATAAATGATGGCTTTCAGATCGGTGCGTACGCCCGACGTTTGGTTGGCGCATACGCCGCCGACGTAAACGCGACCGCGATAAATCTTCGTCGCCCACGGACGGAAATCGCCGTTCGAGCATTCCGAAGTCGGAATCGTGAAGGAAGCCACGTTCGCCGCCGTCGGCGTTACCGGCGGGTCGTTGATAAACAGTGAATAGAGCTTGCGGTCATTGAGATTGGTGAACCACAGTGTCTTGCCGTCTTCTGAAATGTCGAGGTCGCCGATGCCGACTTTGCCGACAGCGTCAAAAGCGGCGGCGTCGGCATTTGCATCAGTCGCACTGGGAGGCAAGTTGCGCGTAGCGTTGGTCAGCGTGCCTAAGTTGACGCCGATGGTGCTGAGATCAATGAAATTCGTCACGGTCGGCGTCGCCGCCGTCAAATTCGTCGCGGCGTAAATGCCGCCGATGCCCAGCGGCCCAAAGCCGGAGTGACGGCGCGTGACCGTGGCGGCAAACAGCGTGCGGCTCGTGCGCTGATAGGCTTCACCCCACGTAGCGCCGAGTTGCGAACCCATCGCCAGTTTCTTGGGCAAAGGCGAATTGCCGCCTCCAGGAACCGAAGTGCCATTGCTCACCTGCGTCGTGCCGGCGTTGTAAGGGAAGCTGACCCACACATCGCCTGTCGCTGCCGAGCCATTGCCTAACGGATTGCCCGACACATAACACGGCGTCGCCAACAACGGATTGACTTGGCAATAATCCAGCGGATCGTTAATGCCTAAACTGACGTTGGTAGCTGGCTGCGCCGTTGAGTTCACGAATTGCACGGTCGTGCCCGAACCCGTGCCCGCCGGGCCTGAGAGCAGGCTCGCTGGCAGGTTGGTGAATTCAACGCGATAAGGCCCCGTGCCCGCATCACTGGTGGTAATCGTATAAGTGCCATTCGCCGCCGTCGTAGCTGTACCCGCCGCTACGCCCGGCGAATTCGGCGCGGCGGCATAAGCGGTCACGGTCACTCCTGCCACGCCTGTCTCAGCCACGCGGGCGGGCGGGCCGACTTGCGCCGCGTCTTGTAGGCCGTTGGCGTTTTGATCGCGGTAAACCGTACCGCTAATCGTGCCCGCCAACGCCGCGCCCGGTGCCAGACGCACGGTCGCCGCCGTCAGCAATTTGCCCACAGACGAAGTGCGACCAGCCGCTTGCGCAGCTTGGCTCGTCCAGGCAGCCAGCACGGATTTTGCATTGGATGAATTCAGTGCCCAAACGCTCGCGCCTGTGAGCAAGGCTGCTGAGAGCAAGAGTGAGCGCAAGATAATCGGAGTTTTCCCTGTGGATTGGGTGTGTAGGTTTCGGTTCGTCAGCTTCATAAAGTTACTGCTTCCTTTACGTGGTTCGAGTTTGACATGCGGGCGTCGTCACGCCGCGAATGCACGCTGATCTGTTATCGTTTCGTTCTCAATGATCCTGTAATTACAAAAAAACCGGTCACCCGCCATTCACCTGTGAGTTCGAAAAATCTTCACTCTTATTGTGGGATCAGCAAAGATTGCGCAAAAATTGCGATGATGAAAAAAAGTGACAACGCCGAGCAAAACCATGCCTAGGCATTCACGGGGAAGACCGAATTGACGTTCACGAGAGAGGGGATGAAGTTCGCATCCATCGCGGTTGCTTTTCACAACCGACTTTTAATTTGGCCGTATTGCCAAAACTAATATGAGGGAGCGACTTTCGCTGCACCGTGAGGTCAAACGGCAACTACTTGTCACTTGGCGAGCGTTACTGCTTCTATGCTCGCCCGGTTCGTCTCCTGTCGTACTTTATTAACTAATTCGACGCAAGGCACGGAAACGGGCTGCATATTGAAGCCTCAGCCCCGATAGTTCAAGCCCAATTCCGCCGCCGGGAAAAATTTTAATCTCATGCGCCACTACGATTTAGCAATTGGGCTGGTGAGAAATTTCCGCAAACCACTGCCGACCAGCCTCCAGCGCGTTTTATTCGTGCCGATAAACAACGGCTGTGATAATGCCCCACAGCCTTTCGATCCCGCTTGAATTTGAAATCTCTGCGCCAGCTCGTTACGTTGCGCGCGCCCACAAATTTTCGACTCGCTGAGTGATTCAGATTTTGTATAACGCAATCATCCTCGAACACCTCGACAATCCGCGCAACGCAGGCGCAATGCCCGACGCGACGGTGCGCGGTTCGGCAACCAATCCGGTATGCGGTGATCTGCTGCACCTCTATCTCAAGCTCGCCAACGAACAAATCATCGCCGCCAGCTTCGAAGCGCAAAGCTGTCCGCCATGTATTGCTGCGGCATCGTTATTGACTGTAATGCTCATCGCTCAATCCATCACCGCAGCGCAACAGCTCAAGCCTAATGACCTCAAGCAAGCTCTCGGTGGATTGCCGCGCAACAAAGAGCATTGCGCCCATCTCGCCCTTGACGCCTTGCGCGATGCTCTCGCACAAACCGCGTGAGCGTGCTATAAAAACTTTCCCGTTGATGCCATCACGCATCAACCATTCTGCAATCACAAAGAAAACAACACGATGGAAATTTCGAGCGCAGCGGCTGTGCCTCACGTCACTCCAGAGGCAGTCGCCCAGCGGTTAGCCGAAGCCTTCGGCGCAGACCGCGTTAAGCAACCTCACGGCAATGCCTTTCGTCTCGGCGAAGAAGAGACGCGCGTCATCGCCTATCCGCACAATATCGAAGAACTAAGCGCGATGATGAAACTCGCGCACGAAGCCAACTGGCGCGTAGCTCCCGCTGGCGCGGGTACCTGGCTCGAAATGGGCAATGCCATCGCGCAATTTCACCTGATCGTCTCGACCGCGCAAATGAATCGTGTGCTTGAATATGAACCTGCCGATTTAACCTGTTCGGTCGAAGCCGGTGTCACGCTGCGCGAATTCAATTTGCAGGCAGCGGAACACAATCAGTTTTTGCCGCTCGATCCGTTCGGCGACGAAAAGGCTACGATTGGTGCGACGGTGGCGACCGCGAGTTACGGGCCGTTGCGCGCCGGTTACGGCACGCCGCGCGACTGGCTGGTCGGATGTCGCGTCGTTCACGCCGATGGAACCATCACCACCGCCGGCGGCAAGGTCGTCAAAAACGTAGCCGGTTACGATCTCTGCAAACTTTATACGGGCAGTTTCGGCACGCTGGTGATTTTGGCTGAACTATATTTCAAGATGCGCGCTTTGCCGCGCGCCGATGCGACGCAGGTATTTTATGCCGACGACGCGGCGACGCTGTGTTCGTT
>JABFSD010000628.1 GCA_013140935.1 Acidobacteriota bacterium | reverse complement strand
GTGCTGGGCTCGGTGGCCTACGTTTCGCTGGAACGCGCCGGGCTGGACGACAGCGTGCGGACGCTGCAGCGGCTTTCGCGCCACGAGAAAGCGCTGGCGCTGGCCGAGGCGACGGTGAACGGCGCCGTGCTCGACGTGAGCCTGGTGAGCAATGCCGCCACGATCGAGGCCTCGATGCCGACGGAGATCGCGCAGTACATGCAAGTGTGCTCCAAGGCGTTCGCCGCGCTCGATGAGTTCGATGCCGGTTACGCCACGCTCTGGCGTGCCATCGCCCACAGCCACGTCGGCGTCCAGGCCGCGCCGCTGCGCGCCGCGTGGCTTGAGTTGAGTCAGACGCTGAGCGGCGCTGCGCAGGACCTCGAGGCACGGCGCGGCCGCCTCAGCGAGCGCCGCGACGAACTGACGCAGGACTACCAGCGCCACTACGGCGCCATCACGAAGAAGTCGTTGTTCTTGTCGCTCGCTGGCATCGCCGGATTCGGCGCGCTGGCGGCCTGGTTCTTCGCGCGCCTCACGCGCGACATCGGCAATCTGGAGGGGCACGCGCGCAGCATCGTGCGGGGCCAGCGCGGCACCCAGTTGCCGGTGGCGCGAAGCGACGAACTCGGCCACCTGATGCACGCCGCGTCGCCCGATGCCGGCGGTCACCTTGTGTTGTTACGCGGCGGATCGGCGGCGGTGGCGCTGCGCGTCAAGGCGAACGGAGATCGGGTCTACGAAGCGATCTCGACCTTCGACGCCGCGCAGCAGCGGTTCGTGGCGATCCCGATTGACCTCGGCCCGGCAACGGACCAGGTCTTTTTGATTCTGTTCGGCACGGGCTTCCGCGCGGCGGGCGCGATGAATGCCAGCGCGACCATAGGCGAGGAAGAAGCCGAGGTTTTATACGCCGGGCTTGCGCCGGGCTTTGCCGGACTCGATCAAGCCAACGTACGCATACCGCGTAGCTTGCTCGGCAAAGGCGATGTCAGCATCGCATTCACCGCGGACAATCGGTCAGCCAATGCCGTGACCATCAACATTCGCTAACTCAAAGGTAGCGCCGCGTTTGTCAGGTCGGAAGGCGCGGCGTATCTCCAACTAACAAGGCGAGGCACAAACAGATGAAAAACTTACTCCATCGCGCAATCCGAGATTGCCCCCAAACTTGCCCCCAAACTTGCCAGAAGAAGTTTTCAGGTTGGCTAGCAGCTTGGCTGGCAGTCTGTCTGCTGGCGAATTTGGCAACCGCTCAAACCACCGGTTTCACCTATCAGGGCAAGCTGACCGACGCGGGCAATCCGGCGAATGGCAGCTACGACTTGCAATTCAAACTCTTCGACACACTGGCGGGCGGCGCGCAGCAAGGCGCGACGCTCGTGCGCCCGTCGGTCGCCGCGAGTGCGGGGGTGTTCACGGTCACGCTCGATTTCGGCGCGAACGTGTTCGGCGGCGCTGATCGCTATCTCGAAATCGGCGTGCGTCCGGCGGGCAGCGGCAGTGGCTACACCTTGCTGGCACCGCGCCAGCCGATCACTTCAGCGCCTTATGCGATTCAGACGCTCAATGCCCAGCAATTGGGCGGCTTGCCCGCGAACCGCTACGTTGCGACTGATGCCAGCGGCAACGTCGGCATTGGGACGACCAATCCACTATCGAAACTGACAGTGCAAGGCGGCGGATACGGGCTGACCCACACGGCGGGCGCAGTGACGCTCGGCACGTTCGTTACCACGGCGGCTGGTGGCTCAGCCGGGTTCGGCACGCAGTCAAATCATCCGCTCAATTTTTTCACCAATGGCGGTTCGGCTCAGATGACGCTCGACACCAACGGCAATTTCGGCATTGGCGAGACCGTGCCGACGACCAAGCTGCATGTGGTGAACCGCACCCCAGGCTTTTCTGCCATTTATGGCGAGAGCGCGTCAGGACGTGGCGTGTATGGCAAAAGCACGAGTAGTCGCGGCGTCTATGGCGAGAGCGCCAGTTCGGAAGGTGTGTTTGGCATCAGCGCCAGCGGCACCGGAGTCAGTGGCTTTAGCACGAGCAGCTCAGGTGTCTATGGCCAGAGCGCGGCAGCCAGCGTGACGGCGGCGGGCGTTTACGGCAAAGGCACTGGCAGCGGTAGCATTGGCGTAATCGGCGAATCAAACCTCGGCAGTGGGGTAGGCGTGCTCGGCGTGAGTACGAGTCCGACCGGCTTCGGCATGTATGCCCGCAACAATTTCGGAGGCCGGGCGATCTTCGCCGAGGGGGATGTCGCGCAAAGCCGCGCCAGCAATGGCTTGGTCAAGGCGATGCTTTACGTAAACCCCTTCTTACCGGCTGATCGGTATATCGTCCGTTGCTACAATGGAGTAACAGGAGCATCAACCGGAAACTGCGGATTTACTGTTACACGCTCCTTTTCCTATCCGGGGCATTACACAGTCACTTTCGGCTTTCAGGTAGATGATCGCTTCGTCTCCGTTACCCCACATGAGTCAAACAACAACGTCTCAAATTACGGCGCGAGTTTCAGGTTCGAATCATCTGGGAACGCCCTCTACGTTAACATCTGGCGTTCAGATTTGAGCATCAATGAAATAATTGGTGATAACTATCGATTCAATGACGCCAGTTTCATGGTGATTATCTACTGATGTGACGCTTGCCAGGTTAGCGCAAAACATCACGAGGATTGGCCGCCGAAGATCCGCTAAGGGCTGGCGCGCTAACGTTATTGAGCAACCTCGCGCTAAGACAGTGCGGGTAACCAAGGGGAAAGATGAAACCCAATCTGCGACAAAACAAGTTACTGCTGTTGCTGGGGCTGCTGGCCTTGTCGGGCTTGACCGCTTATGGCTACCGCGCGAGCGCGCCGTGGCGCAGTGCGGCTAAGGTCAAAGCACCTCGTGCCCCGTTGAACAGCGTCGTTCGCCACGCGGAGTTATCGCCCGAAACTGAGATGGAACCGGCGCAAAGCGGTGGCGGCTACCACGTCACGCAATCCGTCATTGCGGGTGGCGGCGGCGTTAGTGCGAACGGCAACACGCGACTGGAAGGCAGTCTGGGCCAGAGCGGGGCGGCCACCTCGAATGGGGGCAGTTACACGCTCAGCGGCGGCTTTTTTAGTGGAGGCACGAGTACCCAGTGTCCGGCGATCACTGTCAATCCAACGACGTTGCCCAACGGCCAACTCGGCGCGCGCTACAACCAACAACTCACCCAAACGGGCGGCACGGGCGCGCTCAACTGGAACGTGAGCGCGGGTGCGTTGCCCGGCAACGTGACGCTCAACAGCGCGACCGGCTTGCTGTCAGGCACGCCGACGGCTTCGGGCGCGTTCAATTTCACGGCGCGCGTCACTGACGCCAACGGCTGCACGGGCGAACGCGCTTATTCGTTGGTCATCAATCCATGTCCGACTGTCGCCCTCACGCCTGCGACGTTGGCAACTGGCACGGCGGGACTTGCTTACAGTCAACCGCTGACCGCCACGGGCGGCGCGACGCCTTACAGCTTCAATCTGAACGCGGGCAACTTGCCCGCCGGTTTATCGCTATTGGCAGGCGGCGCGCTCAATGGCACACCTGCCAG
>JABFSD010000580.1 GCA_013140935.1 Acidobacteriota bacterium | reverse complement strand
GGGGGGTATACGAAGCCCCCGCCTGAAGGCGGAACTACGAACGCGTTAGCGACGTTTTCCCGTTTATCCCATGGCAACCCGATCCGAGTTATCGTTGGTGCTGCAAGACCACCTTACGCACGACGATCTTCGCTGACAAGCCCGGATTGACGATGAGCGATTCGAGATAACGCACCGTCGCCTGTTCTTTTTCCGGCGCGAAGTTGTTTTGCTTTTGCTGAATCGCTTGCTCTAAATCGCTCAACTGCGCTTCGCCCACTTGTTTGACGAGGATGAAATACAAGGTCTCGGTGCCGGTGTCGTCGCGTACCCCAAGCCATGTGTTGGCAGGAAAGGTAACTTGCCGGTTTGCCATCACCGGCTGGGGATAAACATAAGGCACATCAATCTCGCCGTTCGTGCCTACCTGCATCAGATAAAGTCTGCCTGTCGCGCTCGGCGTAATCGCAAAACGTAATTGATCGCCACTACGCACGGCGTCATTCAGCGGCACTTTGCCTACGCCCTGGCGCAGGCGTTCGATCTCTAAAGCAGCGCCCGCAACCAAATGGGTGGCTGGCGGAATCACCGACGCCGTGGGTTTGGGTTCAGCTACGGGATGGGTCGCCACAGGCGGCGGCGTTACGCGCGACGTTTGGCGATAGACCATCCATCCGCCCACTGCCAATAACACAACAAACATCACCAGCGTGACGGCGAGCCACAACTTTGTTTTGCCTTCTTCCATCGGTTGCGTAGCGGGCGCAACGTAATTCGTCGGCACTGTCTTACCGGGCGGTCTGACTTGCGTGTCGTAACTGATGATCGAAGTTTCCGGCGCATTCGTCACCGCTACGGGACGGTCGGCGACTTCCTGCCAAATGCGGGCAAAGTCGCGGGCGGAATCGAAGCGTTCGGCAGGATGTTTGGCGATGGCACGCATCACGAGGGCGTCGAGTGCGGTGCTAATGGCTACGTTAGGCGCACGTTGCGAAGGCGGCGGCGGCGTGACGTGCGCGTGCAAATGCAAATAAGCGTCGCGCTGTCCGGCGGTGAACATGCGTTCGCCCGTGAGCATTTCGTAAAGGATCACGCCCAGCGAATAGAGGTCGGCGCGGTGATCAATCTCGCGGCGGTTTTTGCCGAGGGCCTGTTCGGGCGAGAGATAAGCGGGCGTACCCAACACTTGCAAGGTTTGCGTGAGCGTGTCGCCGTCGCGCAGGGCGGCGACGCCAAAGTCGAGCACTTTGACCAGCAGCCCGTCGGCGTTTTGCGCGAGATAAAGATTGTCGGGTTTGAGGTCGCGGTGAACGATGCCTGCGCCGTGGGCGGCGTTGAGCGCGGCGCAGGTCTGGCGGACGATGTTCGTGATTTCAGCCAGCTGGATGCGCCCTTGTTGCATGCGTTGTTTCAACGATTGGCCGGTCAGGAATTCCATCACCAGAAAGGGACGGTCGCCGCTTTGTCCGCCGTCGTAAATCGTGACGATGTTCGGATGGTTCAAGCGCGCCAGCGCCGTGCGCTCTTCGTCGAAGCGTTTGAGGTATTGCCCCTCCAGCCCGGCTTTCATAAGCTTGAGGGCGACGCGACGTCCCAGCTTTTCGTCCCACGCGGCGTAAACTTCGCCCATCCCGCCCTGGCCTAACAAACTCAACAGGCGATAAGCGCCGACATAAGCGAAGGGCAACGCCGCGCTGGCTTCAGGCGCGGTCTCGCGGACGGTCAGTGATTGCGTGGGTTCCCAATACAACAACGGTTGGTCGAGCAGCGGGCTGTCTTGCCGGTCGGCGATGAGCATGCCTTCGACTTGCGCGCGCACGGCGGCATCGTGCGCGCAAGCCTGCGCGAGAAAACCGGATTGCGCGGCGGCATTGAGTTCGACGGCGGCTTCAAATATCTCTCTGGCTTGCTGCCATTGTTGTTCGTTCATGTCTTAATCCTAGATCGTCGTTGGGCGCGCAAGGGGTGCGCTAAAGCAGAAAGCGTCCGCTGAAGCAAAACCGGCTCATCAGGCTGCGGAAAAATTCTCTCGCTAGATTTCAGGTTCGGGCACCGCTGTCAAGGTCAGCGCAAGGCATGCACAATCAACTCATTGAACCGTTGCACCAGCGCCAAATGCTCAGTGTCGCTCAGGCCGTAAGCCAGACCCATCAACCAGACCGCCAGGCCCAAACGTGGCGCGTAACGCCACCGCCGCGAGGCAACGGACATAGCGGCGGGCTTTTGATCGGCGAGTTGCAAGAGTCGTTTCACTCGGCGCGCAAGTTGCGGCTCACCGTTTTCTGCCCAGGCCGTCACATAAGACGCATGAACCGGCAGCGCGGCGCGCATTCCCACCGGAGCCATCCGCGCAAGTTTGATAAGCGCGGAAGCCAATGACAGCGCCATCGCCGGTTGCTTCGCCACGGCGAATTCATCGGCGGCTTCTTCGGCAGCTTCGTGCCAGGCTTGATCGAGGGCGCGTCCGCTGGGCACGAGCGTGAGTACGTCGCGGCAGAGACGTAAAGCTACGCGCTTGAAATTATCGCCGGATTGCCAATGCCCCCGCTCGTGGGCGAGCGCAGCGGAAAGTTCGGCGGGCGAAAGTTCGGTTAATAATTGTTCGGCGATGAATAAGCGCGGACGCCAACAGCCGACGACGGCCAGCACCGGGAAAGGATGCGGCAGGCGATAGGCAGGCATCGCCGTTTCGGGCAAGTTCACGGGCACGGCTTGCGCCATCCAGTTGCGTACGAGGCGGCGTGTCGTCCACCAGGCTGAAAGGCCGCGCCACGCAGCAAGGGATAAGCCCAACAACGAGAGCGCCGCAGGAATCGCCAGCTTCAGGCTGACGGGTTCCGCCGCATCGCGCGGTTCGTGAATCAAATAAGCGGGCAGTAATAATGCGACGGCGCTCAACGCCAGCAACGCCGGCAAGACGCGCAAAGCAAAGATCAAATGCGCGCGCGCCGTTCCGCTTAAATGGCGTGCGTGCCCAGCCCCGCGTCGCCACGCCCAACCGATCAGCAAGGCCAGCGCCGCGTGCAGCATAAACAGCGAAGCGAGCGTCAGACTCAATCCTAACCATTCATACATCGCGTTAGACCTCCTTCGCTGCCAGCGTGCGGCGTTTTTCCTGCACCAGGCGGTCGAGTTCGTCGAGCCATTCGCGGTCGCGGTCGCTGACCACGTCTACGATGCAGGCGAGCAGCGGCTCTACGCCGTTTGATTCGCGCCCGATGAGTTGATCGAGTACCTGTTGCGCCAGGCCGCGTTGGTATTCGCTGGCGGAAACGCGCGGCGTATACAAAAACGCACGCCCTGCTTTGACGCGGCGCAAGATGCCTTTTTTGTAAAGCCGATCCAGCGTCGTCATCAGCGTCGTGTAAGCGAGCCGTTCGCCAAATTGTTGATGCAATTCGCGCACGCTGACCGCATTGCGATATTGCCAAAGCGATTCGAGTACGGCGCGTTCGAGCGGCCCTAAAGTTGTGGGTAGTTCAGATTTTTTCATTTGAATGGCTTGGTTTCGGATTATTTTGCCGCTCTTGTGAACGACAAAGCCGAATGAGATGCAAACGCATAAAACCCCTTTCAACAGCAC
>JABFSD010000860.1 GCA_013140935.1 Acidobacteriota bacterium | reverse complement strand
GCATGGATTTGTCAGCACGAATCGAGCGCCACGTCGTTATGCCATTGATCGTAGGCGCAGCGTTGCTCGTCTGGCTCTATTATCACTTTCGTGTGAAAGCAGCGAGCCTCGATCTGAATTCGCTCAACACGATCTTTCTGACGTTGTGTTTCGTCTTGCATGGCAGCGTGCAAAACTTCTCGCGTGCGCTGCAACGTGCGGTCGTGAGCTGCTGGCCGATTCTGGTGCTTTACCATTTGTACGCGGGCGTTGCCGGGCTGATTCAATTCACGACGGTCGGCGCAGCGATGACCAACGTATTCGCGCCGATTTCCAATCGCTGGACGTTTCCGCTGATTACGGTGCTGGTTTCAACCATCGTCGCCATCATCGTTCCGTCGAGTGGCGGGCAATGGGTGATTCAAGGTTTCGTCACGATCAAGGCTGCCGAAGCCGCAGGCGTGAGCGTAGCGCGCGGCATGCTCGCGCTGGGCGTAGGTGATCAGATGGGCAATCTCGTCGCGCCCTTTTGGTTTGTCGTACGAGCTGAAATCGCCCGCATAGACTTTCGCACGTTCTTTGGTTACGGATTGATTTTCGCGCTGCTGTGGTTTGTCTGCGGCGTGTTGGCCTTTACCTTGTTGCCTTGTTAGCCGGGAAGCCGCGCGCTGTAACCCGGATTAGTAATCCGCGTTACAGCGCGCAGCCGATTTTCAGGAGACTTGTTTATGAAACGTATCATCGCTTTTTTAATGGCTTTTTTATTGCTGGCATCTTTGCCAGCGGCAGTTGCTTTCGCTCAACCGCCCAAAGTCACTGTGATCAAAGCCGCGCGCGTGTTGGACGTGCGCACTGGTCAGATGCTGGCGAACGCTATGATCTTGATCGAAGGCGAACGCATCACCGCCGTCGGCGCAAACGTCAAATGCGTATGGCAATCAATCAAGCCGGGCAGCACGGTCATGTTTTTTAGATCAATGACTTCGGCATTCGCAGGTACGGCAACGTTTGCGCCGGGCATCGGAGGCGTGAATGGCCTCACGCTTTCCGTTCCGCGCCAGACCCTGATCGGAGCGAAAAACGCACGCATCACTTTGATGGCGGGTTTCACGACGGTGCGCAACCTCGGCGCTTATGGTTATTCAGACATAGCCTTGCGCGACGCGATCAGTGCGGGTGACGTGCCTGGCCCGCGCATCATTGCTTCCGGCCCTACGTTGGGCATTACCGGCGGACACGCTGACGAAAATTACCTGCCGTTTGAATTTCGCCACAAAGCCGACGGCGTTGCCGATGGCGTAGAAAACGTGATGGCGAAGACGCGCGAAATCATCAAGTACGGCGCGAACGTCATCAAGTTTTGTTCGACGGGCGGCGTGTTGTCATTGGGCGACGATCCCAAAGCGGCTGAATTCACGATAGACGAAATGAAAGCCATCGTCGGCGAAGCCCATCGCCTCGGACGCAAAGTCGCCGCGCACGCCCACGGCGGCGAAGGCTTGAAACAAGCGGTGATGGCCGGTGTGGACTCGATTGAACACGGTACTTACATTGACGACGAAGGCATTCGATTGATGAAAGAGAAGGGAACTTATCTCGTGCCGACGATTTATCTGACCGAATGGTTTATGGAAAATTACGAGAAGCTCGGCCTTCCCGCGCAGATCATCGCCAAAGCCAAAGAAGTCATGCCCGCCATGAAAAAGAATCTGACCCACGCCATTCAACAAGGCACGCCCGTCGCCTTCGGCACTGACGCCGCCGTCTATCCGCACGGACTCAACGCGCGCGAATTCGCCGTGCTGGTGCGGATGGGAATGACGCCGCTGCAAGCGATTCAAACCGCGACGGTGCATGCTTCCAAGCTGATCGGGCAAGACGACCGCCTCGGCGCTATCGAAGCGGGCAAGCTGGCTGATTTGATTGCGGTCGAAGGCGATCCGACCAAAGACGTGACGACGCTCGAACGAGTGAAGTTCGTGATGAAAGGCGGCGCGGTGTTTAAGAATCAATAGAACTGTTTTCTCGATGCGTTGAAAGAGAAGTGAGCAGTTTGCGGCAACTCAATACAACCTGGGCTTTGACCGAAGAGGCGTTTAGGCAATTGCTGTCGCGTCTCGACACCGACCCGATGCGCGCAGGAACAGCCTACGAAACCTTGCGTGAGTCGTTGGTAAAATTCCTCGATTGGCGCGGCGCGCACGCACCCGAAGATTTGGTGGACGAAGCCTTCAATCGGGTCGCTCGCAAGTTGGAAGAAGGCGAGCCGATTCAGGACGTGCCATCTTATTGTCACGGCGTCGCGCGGCTGGTGTTTTTGCAATCGCTGGAACGTCCCGAACAGCGCCACGTCGCGCTCGAAGAAGCCCTGCCCGTAGCAGCGCCCGAGCCGGAAGCGGAAACGCCTGACGCGTGCGCCGAATGTTTGCGGCATTGCTTGCAAACGCTGCCGCCCGAAAGCCGTTCGTTGATTACGGCGTATTACCGCGACGAACGGCGGCAGAAAATTGATAACCGCGCGGCGCTGGCTGAACGCTTGAACATTCCGCTCAATGCCCTGCGCAGCCGCGCGTACCGCTTTATTGGGGAATGTTCACGAAGGTCGAACCCAGGCTGCAAGGCGGCGTGCTCATCGGCATCGGCGTGCGTTGCGCTGCGTTCGGCATTCAGAGCTTCTTGGCCCAACGCCAGAGCCTTGAGCGCACCGATTCACAGCATGGGCACGGCCTCGCCGAGTTACTTGGCGTAGGCCGTGCCCATCGTCTTTGCGTAGCCCCCGGCTATCGAAAGACATCGGGGCATCGGGCAGGTTTACGCTTATTACGGCGCAGACGGCGGCGATGCGGTGCTGGGTTCTATCGGCACAATGCTGTTCCTGCCCGGCCTCGATCAGCGCACGGCGGAGTTTGCAAGCAAGCGCGTCTTCAGTGCATCGGGCAGGCGACGGTTTGGCAATCTACTTCGATTGACGTGAAAGACGGCGACAAGCTCGATAGCGAACGATTCCCCCAAACTCTGGGCGAAGTCGGGCGCGCGTTGCTCGACGCTTCCGAAGTGCGCCGCCTCGTCAAGCACCGCCAAGCCGTCGCCATCATCGGCAACGCCTTGCCCGTGCGCCTTTCTTATCCGCCCTTTGGCTGGCTCAAACACGCGCCCTTGCCGCTGCGTGAACGAAAGCAACTGCGCGCCGATGCAACGCCTGCGAGCGCACCGCCCGTCACTCTCATCGTAGGCACGATCAATCGTCCGGCGCTTTCGTTCGCGCAACTACTGCCCCAACTGCTGCCAAAGATTCCGCCCGAATACGACCCCGCGCGGCTCGACCCGCTGCGCGATCCTGCGATTGATGACGGCACAATCGGGAAGGAGGGGTGACCATGCCTAATACCTTCGCCGCTACGCCGCGCGCCAGCAAATTGCGGCTGACCTATCTTTTCGCGCTGCTCACCGCCGTCGTCGCGCTGGGCGGTTACGGCTATCACCTTTACGCGCTCTTTCAAGGAGCCTTATGCACTAAACCCGAACCCCAGATCGAACGCCTCATCAAAGACCTGCGCGCCTTTCACACTCAGACGCGGAGCTTT
>JABFSD010000716.1 GCA_013140935.1 Acidobacteriota bacterium | reverse complement strand
GCAATTTGTGGCGCGTTGCCCGACAGGCGAATCGGTTGCGTCAAATCAGCCGCGCCCGTCGAACCCGTTGCCGTTGAAGTCGCTTGCGTGAACGAACCGTAATCAGGATTGGGAGTACGGTTATTGCCCGTGAGCGGCGCGTGCGACAAACCATAACCGCCGCGCACGACGAAATTCAGCCGCTTCAGAAAATCAATTTCGCGCACGCGCCATGCGAAGCCGAAACGCGGCTCGAAGTTCAAATAATCTACGTCCACGATGTAACGCGAACGTCCGCCCACGCCCGAAAAAGCGAAGGCCGGCAGATTCGCCGTCGTAGGCACGTTCGCCGGAATCGCCGCCGTCGTCGCAATGCCGATGCCGGTAGCGAAGATGCGGCGTTGCGCTTCGGTCAGCGTGACGGTTTGCGAAAGGTCGGGCCGAAAGACGCCTTGCAGGTTGTTCTTTTCGTAGCGTGGAAATTGCAGCGAATAACGCATGCCTAAATTCAACGTCACGTTTGGACGCACCTTCCAATCGTTTTGCACGAAGCCCGCGTAGCTGTTCCAGCGATAGCCGTAATCAAGCAATAGCGGTCTTACGTCTACGACATTCGGCACGCCGATCAACAGGCTCGCCAGCGGATTGCCGCCGAGCGATACGTTGTTGCCGCGCGTACTGTTGGTTTGAATCGCGCGAAAGTCCCAACGTCCGCCCGAAGCGGCAAAGAACGGCGTGACGTTCAACCGCGCGTGGCTGATGTCTGCGCCGAACTTCCAGGTCATGTTGCCGCGCGTCCAGTAAAGGATGTCGTTGATGTTGAAGCGCTGTTCCTGGTTGAAATTATTGGTCGAACCCGATGAACCGATGTTGGTAAAAGCGTTGTAGCCGCCATCGCTGCTCAATTGAAACAGCGGCATGCCGCCCGCCGTCAGCGAAGGCAAGCCTAATTCGTTTGCCAGATTGCGCCCGCCCTTGATCGAGAATTCCGGCGAGAAATCTTCGCTGAATACGCCGCGCGTGTAATTCAACCGCAACTCGTTGACGACGGTCGGCGTGAAGATGTGATTGTCGCTGATGAGAAATTGTTTGGCGTCGCCATACGCTGCCGAGTTGCCGTTCACCTCGCTGCCGAAACCGCGAATGCCGACGGTCGGCGTCGTCGTCATGCGGAAGTTGATTTTATTTTTGTTTGTCAGCGTATGGTCAATGCGCGTCGTGTAGCGCGTCTCATCCTGTTGCACAAAACGATTCACGATGAAGTTTCTGACCAGTCCCGCATCGTCAATGAAGTAGTCGCCCGCTTTGGGCATGAAGGCGAGAATCTTTTGCGATGTCGGATCAATCCACGCGGTTGGTACGCGGTTGTTGGCGAAAGCCTGATAGACCTGTCCGGTCGCCAACGTGATCGGCGTGAGCTTGCCCGCCGCGTCACGATTGAACTGTTGATAAATCGTCGTTGGCCCAGTGGAAGGCTGATTGAATTGCGCGGCGATATTTTCAGGCAGCCAGCCGCTCGAAGTGCGGCGCAGGTTCGAGAAATCGCCCGCGCGTTCGGCTTCGCTGGGCAGCAGCGTCGAGACCGATACGAAATCGCGGCGATAACGCGGCTCGTAGGCAAAGAAGAAAAAGGTCTTGTTGCGTCCGTCGTAAACTTTCGGGATATAAACCGGCCCACCGCCCGACAGCGAAATCTGGTTGTACCGCAAACTCAACGCCGGGCGCGGCCCGCGACCGGTTCTGAAGACGGCCGCGTTGGTCGCGGGATTGCGGTGATACCACAGCGCCGTGCCGTTGAAACGATTCGTCCCCGACTTGGTAGTCACGTTGATAACGCCGCCGCCCGTCTGGCCGTATTCCGCCGAGAAAGCCGAAGTTTGCACCGAAAATTCCTGCACGGTTTCCGGCGTGAAGCTCACGACTGAACGTGCAATGCCTACGCCAGTGTTGTTGACGCCGTCGGCCAACATTGCCGTACTGCCCGAACGTCCGCCGTTCAAGTTCAAATTGAAACCCGGCACGGGTTGGCCTGAAGTCACTTCGGCGTCTTCGCTGCCTGCGTCACCTGAAACGTTGGCGGCGGTCAACGCCAAATCCAATACGCTGCGATTGGCGAGCGGCACGTCTTGCAACATGCGTTCGTTGATCGTCGCCGCCGTCGTACCCGATTCGGTATTCAACAGTGCGCCTTCCGCCGAAACGGTGACGGTGTTGTCAGCGCCGCCGACTTCGAGCGCGATGTTCACAGTGGCTGTTGCGGCCGTATCTACCTTAATGTTTTCGGCGACGGATTTTTTGAAGCCCTGTGCCTCGACGGTCACGCGATAAAGCGCGGGTTCGAGCGAGAAGGCGGCATAGGTGCCTTCTGCCGAAGTCGTCAACTTTTGCGATTGATTCGTACCGATGTTGGTGATGGTGACTTTGGCACCGGGAATGACTGCGCTGGTGGCGTCGGTGATCGTACCGCTGATGCCGCCGCGATTGGTTTGCGCCCAGCCAAGCGTGGCCAGACAGAGCAGGAGAAAGAAAGAGCGAAAGTGGTGGTACATAAAACCTCTGGTTGTGGATGGGCGGCGAACAGCGCCGACGCTTGAATAGGAATCGCGTAGCAAAATTGTCTTTACCTGAATTTTTTGGGAAGTCGGATTTTCCTGTGACGACAGGATCAGGCTTTGCCAGCGAACTTCGCTTGACCGTAGCTTGCCGTACAACGCCGGAGCGCCATTTCGATCTCAGCCGATATGATTGCCTAATAGTCGCTTAAAACTTCTGACCCACCACAAATCATGGTTTCAACGGTCTAAGGCGGACGACATAAAATCGAAGAGGGACTCACGGCGTTGTACGCCAAGCTACGGCTCAACTGTCTTGTAATGACTCAGTGAGACGTTGAACTTCAAGTTCCAGCAACGCAAAAATCACGATTGTGACATATCAGTTCACTTGTCGTGTCATTGCGAGAGGGTTAGTATGCGTCCCGTCGCAAAGGTGCAATAAGTCGCACCTAAAATCTTTCCCAAAGAAATCTAAAATCAGGGCTAAGTTATTGCAACAGCGTAAGCTATACCAATTCGATTCTTTTTGTCTGGATGCCTCGGCGAAGGTTTTATCGCGCGATGGCCAGGCAGTTTCGATCACGCGCAAGGCGGCTGAGACCCTATTGGCGCTCGCTGAAAACGGCGGACAGGTCGTACTCAAGGAAGATTTGATGCGCGCCATCTGGCCTGACCGCGTCGTTGAAGAAGCCAACCTGACCCAAAACATTGCGATGGTACGCCGTGCGCTCGGCGTCGAACGCGGTTCGGCGGCTTATATCGAAACTTTTCCCGGACGCGGCTACCGTTTGGTCGGCCCGGTGGTGATCGAAGAATCGAATGGCACGGGAAGTTTGGCCGCGGCATCGGCTGAACCAAACGGCCACCTTGAAGAAAGTCAGGCGATGCTTGCGCCGCCCGTGCCTGCCGTTTCAATTCCCGCTGCGGTGAGCGAACCGACGGCGCGTCCCTCATCTATCAAAAAAGCCTCGTTTGCCGCCGTCGCCGTTTTGGTATTGAGCGGCGTGATCTTAGGGGCCGTGTTATTTC
>JABFSD010001231.1 GCA_013140935.1 Acidobacteriota bacterium | reverse complement strand
GGAATCGGAGGCTTTAGCCGACTTGCAAGTCGGCTAAAGCCTCCGATTCCGCCTAAAGGCGGTACTCTAAACGATGCGCCCAAACCATCAAGTTATTTTCAAACAAATCCTAAAAGAAACTCTCGGCAATCTTCGACGCGATCAACTGAAGGATGATGCCCAGCAAGAGAAAGAACAGCGGTAACAACCGTCCGCTGGGATCAATTCGAAACAGCACGGGCGTGATTAACGGATAAATGATCGTTTGCGCCTTGCGGGCTTGCCGTTCGAGTACGCCGAAGAACGAGTTCAATACCAGCATCACCATCATCAGCATCAAGCCATAGACCACGACTAACGCCAACGTGCCAATCAAGGCCGATGCGCCCTGGCTCATGCGCCCAGCGCCGAAATACAACAGCGTCGTGCTGACGGCTTGCAACGTACCCACGACAGGAAAGATCAGGCTGGGCAAAATCAAATAGAGCAATAGCAGCCCTGCCAGCAACAGCAACCAGATCGGATCGAATTGAAAAGCCCGCCGCGCGGCGGGATACAAAGACGATTGCTTGACATAATAAAACCAGCGATCGGTCGGGCGGCGTAAATAAAAAGGCAAGCGCCCAAACGGATTGACGTTGAACCGATCAGTCAGATAGCGCACAACAATCAACAACAACAAGACGAGGCAAACCCAGTTGATGATGCTTTGCGAATAAAGCAGCAGCCATTCCACTGCATAAGCAAACCATTTCCCGGCCGTCGTTAAAGGTGACATAAGCGATGTATCTTTTTTCTAAATGTATTTCTAAATGTATTGCCGCGTGCCGAAAAGCGCCGTGCCTACGCGCACGAAGGTCGCGCCTTCTTCAATCGCCACTTCAAAATCGTTGCTCATCCCCATCGAGAGCTGCGTGAACGAAGCGGGCACAATGCCTGTCTTCAAAGCCTCATCGCGCAACTGGCGCAAGCGGCGAAAGTAAGGGCGAACCTCTTCAGGATTATCCAGAAAGGGCGGCACGGCCATCAAGCCTTTCAATGCAAGGTGCGGCAAGCGCGCGACCTGCTCACAAAGTGGCAGCACGTCGGCTTCCGTTACACCAGCCTTGCTGGCTTCGTCGCCGAGATTGACTTCGATAAATATCGGCAGCCGCTGGTTGAGTTCGTCTGATGAGGCAGCGAGGCGTTCGGCGAGTTTGAAACTATCCACCGTATGAATTGCCGCGAAACACTCGACCGCCTTGCGTGCTTTGTTGGATTGCAGGTGCCCGATCAAATGCCATTGCACGTCGTATTCGGCCAGTTCAGGCATTTTGGTGAGCGCTTCCTGCACACGGTTTTCGCCCAACACTTTTACGCCGGCTGCGAGAGCGGCGCGGATGCGTTCGGGTTCGACGGTCTTGCTGACCGCGACGAGCGTCACCTCATCACGCGAACGGCCTGCACGTTGGCAGGCCGTTGTGATGCGAGATTCAATTTCGGCTACGTTATGAGCGATCTGATCCGCAGCCATTTACTTCTTCTCTTTGGCTTCGACGTAAGTCTGCCGATGCTGTATGACGACGAGCTTCGGATCAATCTTGTCGCCGAGATTCACTTTCACTTGAATCTTGCGGCGCTTCCCTTCCTTGCGCGTATTGCTCGGCGTGTAACCCAAGCTGTATTGATTGCGCACCAGCGCCGAGATGGATTGCAACACGCTGGGGATTTCACCAGCAAAGGTAATCGGGAAGTATTGGCCGCCCGTCGCATTTGAAAACGTCTTCAAAGTGTTTTGCGCTTGCAGCATGCTCATGCGGTCGAACGGGATGCCGTTGATATTCGTGCCGCGACCCGGATCGAGATATTGATCATACATCTTCAAAAACAGATTGCCTGTGCCGATGACATAAAACGGGATGCCGGAGTTTTCGACAATCTTGCGGGCTTCGTCGAAATTGATTTTGCTGAAGGTGTCGAGGCCGGAGCCGATATACAAAACCGCTGTGCGCGCATCAACCTCGTAAAGCCCGGCATACTCGGCATTGCCCTGTTTATCTACTTCCTGCTTCTCGCCGTCATTCAGTACGACGGCATCACCCTTGCCTCCGCGCAAAACGAATTTGAGGGAGTCGAAAAAGTTGCTTTCGCTGAAAGCGGGGTTATTGCGGATGAGCAACTGGATGGCTCCCATCAACTTACGTTTGTCGTCAGTGAAATCCACGATGGGCGTGGGGCGAATGTCGAAAGCCACTATTGAAATAAAATCTTTGGGCTGAACGAAACGCGCGACGAACTCATAGGCAGGGCGCAAGATTTCTACGCGACCGTATTCAAAGCCGCCACCCGCCGGATTGCCCAGCACATCAATCAGCTTGCTGTATTCCAGCAACAGCACCATCGTCACGGGCGCTTCGGGCGTAGCGAAGTTTTCGACTTCCTGCTTGATGCCGTCTTCATAAATCTCGAAATCATCTTTCTTGAGTCCTTGTAACATCGCGCCGGTCTTCTTGTTGTAAACGACGGCTTCTACGTTGACGATGTCGGTGCTGATGCTGATAGCCGACTGTGGCGCAGACTTATCTACTTTTTGCTCTTCTTTCTTCGCCTCTTCTTCCGGCGTGCCGGTGGCGTTGGGATTCTTTTTCTTCTTCTGTTCCTGCGAACGCGGCCCTGCTTGCGCTTTCACGTCAGGTTGCGTGAACAGCGGCGCGAGGCTCCAACCAGCGAGCAGCAACGCGAAGAGGACGGCGAAAACGGTGCGCATACGAAGCATAACGATTACCTCAAGAGCGGTTTCAGGCCGCGATTCGATAGTGAATGAGTTATCAGGAACGGTCTGTTTTTCTAACTTTGCCCAAACTTTTCCTGGAGTCTAACAGATGCCCATAGGCGAGAAAAGCAAGGCATCTGCCATCTGGAATGCAGGCTGCGACGTGGGGTCTTCGCCTTTACTTTCACCGCCTGAAAAGCCCTGCTCAACCGAAGGGTTCGAGAATTAATGCAAAAAGTATCTGCTGAAATAATAAGACTTATCCGAACGCTGCCGCCTTACCCCTTATCGTTGGTTGTGAAAGCCGGGGGGCCTGTGCTAGCCTCCCGGCCTTGAATACAGCAATGGCGTTGGGCTTTCGCTTTCCCGAATGTGATTCCGCAACGTCGCAGGAGTAGCAGTTTTTCAAAACGACAACTGATAACAAATAAGAACAACCAGCCGGAGCTATGTGTGCCCTATCTGTCCCCCAAGGACAATTAGATATGCTTCGGCTAAGGAGTTTGTGTAATGAATGAAGATAAGCGCTTTTACACTTTTGTGTTCGCGCCGTCGGCTAGCTCCCCCTTACGAAAACTCGCAGTCCCTCATAACGCAATTTACGCCGTGCTTGGTTTGGCCGTCATCGGTCTTTTAACCATCGCGTTCGGCGCTTACAAACTCTCCCAGCACGCTTATGTGGTGGCGAAACTCAACTTGATGCAAAACGAAAACCGTCGCCTCAAGGAAGAAAACTTCGCTGTCAAAAACAACATGGATCAGTTGCAAACGCGGCTGGTCTCGATTGAAACCACTTCCCGTAAACTAGCTGAGGCGCAAGGATTCGCGCCGTCT
>JABFSD010000587.1 GCA_013140935.1 Acidobacteriota bacterium | reverse complement strand
ATCGCAATCAATAACGGCAACGGTTCTTGCGGGTTTGTGCGCGCGGCTTCGATGAGTTGCGCCGCCAATTTTTGCAAGGTCGTTGTTTTGCCGCCGCCCGGTTCGCCCAGCAATATGACGCGGCGCGATTCCAGCATTGCGGCGATGGCGTCCTGCACTTCTTCGGGCGTTTCGAGTTCACGACTTTGCCCGATGCGCCGCAAGCTGCACGCTACTTTCATCTCGACGCGCGGTTTAGCGCGCGCCTCGCCTTTGAGCGGTGTGTATCGGTCGGTATTCGCCAGTTCATATTTCTGTTCCAGCCAGTCGAGATAAGCCAGTTCGACGGCACGCGGCACGCTGGACGTTCCGCTAACGATGCCTTTCAATTCGTCAAGTTTCTCGTGCGTTTTATTGCCTTGCTGCACGATCACGGTCAGTTGATTTTGTATCGCCAGAAAGAATTGCTCAGTGCGTTCGGTTGCCAACGCGAGTGGCGCGAGCATCGTGTGCAATTCGACGGGCAGGTTGGCGAGTTGGGTGGCGATGCGGCTCAGGCGGCGGGTGAAATCGGTGTTGAGTTGATTGAGCGCTGCTTGCAAGGCCTGCGTTGTGACGGTCGGCGCAAAGAGCAACCGGGCGAGCATTTCGCTTTGCAACATCCGCGCGACTTTGGGGTCGGTTTTGATAAACACGTGAAACGCGCCGCGATAATAATCAAACCATTTCGTTTCGATCATTTGCCGCAACGGCGCTGACGGCTGGCCGAATTGCTGAACGAAATCGGCCTGCATCTGGCGGGTCATGTCTGCGCGCAAGGCTGCGAGTTTTTCTGAAGACGTGCTGCCTTCGCGTTGCAACAATCGCTCGAATTCACGCTCGGCGGCGGCTTCGGGCAAAGTGGCGCGTCCGGCCTGAAGGTCGGCGAGCAGCGCCCAGCATTCCAAAATCGCACGCTCCAGCCAGTCTTTTTCAAATTGCCGCTCCGCCGCTGACCCCGCTTCAGGCCCAATGCTCAACGAAGGACTGGGCTGCCGCAATTTGCGTAAACCCGATAACTGTTCGCGCAAATACTTCGCCCAGTTTTCAGGCGACGAGGCGCTTACTTGCATCCCTGCCGCCTGCGAAAGCTGTTGCGAAAATGCGCCGAGCTTGCCCAGCGCGTTCGTGAAGATTTCGCCTTTGAGCAACTGGTCGGCGTTGAGTCCGAGTTGTTCGGCGCGTTCGCCCAACAATTGCAACGCGGCCTGCCAATAAGCCGTATGCGCCGCGCGCTCTAAATCGTGATTAGCATCGGCGCGCAGTTGCGCGAGGTTGTCGCGCAACTGGCAAAACTTTTCATACGACCACGCATCAGCGCGTCCGCCGAGGACTTCGCCATAAACGATGCCGGGAATTTCTGTTAATGCGCTGAGCAGTAACTCAGTAATCATAGAGAAATTGATCGCCGAAACGGTTTTGAATGGACAGCCACGGGGCAAAAAATCAGATCAGGCTGCGGCGGGGAATATACGTGCGCGGTTGCGGCAAGGCAACGCGCGCGAGTGTGCGTCAACTTTTTGCACCAGAGCTTTGGCAAAGTCGCTAACTTTCGGCAAAAGACTTATTCGGAGAGTTCAGACCGTTCGCAGGCGGTGGCGCAAACCTCGCCAAGGTTGCGCGGCTTCCCCAACCGACGCACTGGGAAGCAGCACAACTTTGGCGAAGTTGTGCCACGGTTGCCACGCTGTCTTTCTCTCTAACGCGCGGCAAAAAGTTGAGGCGCACTTCAACGGGCGCAACGCGTTGGCTCGTGGCGCAGTCTCATCTATACTCCGCCCGTTTTTGCATCACCCTCAGGAGGAAAGGTTTCAGCCCTATGCGACCTGATTTAGCTGATTGGATTGCTCTCAACATGGTACGCGGCATCGGCCCGCGTACTGCCAACGACTTGCTCGCCGAATTCGGCGCACCGGCGCAGGTGTTCGCCGCCGCGCGTTTGGCGCTCGAAAAGCATCGCCTCAAACCCGAAACGATTCAGGAGTTGAAAGACTCGTCCATCTTGGAAAAGGCCGAAGCCGAAATCGAACGGCTCGAAGCGTTGGGCGCGCGCGTGATTACGCTCGAAGACGACGATTACCCCGAATTGTTGCGTGAGATTCACGACCCGCCGATTGCTTTGTATGTGCGCGGCGATTTGGCAAAGGCTTACGCGCAACCCTGCCTCGCCGTAGTCGGTTCGCGGCGCTGTTCGACGTATGGCGTCAACGCGGCGCAGATGCTTTCGCGCGAACTCGCCGCGTTGGGCATTACGATTATTTCGGGCATGGCGCGCGGCATTGACGCGGCGGCGCATCGCGGCGCTTTAGAAGCCAACGGCCAGACCATCGCCATCGTCGGCACGGGACTTGAAGTCGTTTATCCCAAAGAACACAAAGGACTCCAAACTGAAATCATGGCGAGTGGCGCGGTGTTGTCTGAGTTTCCGTTGGGTACGCCGCCGTTGCCGCAAAACTTCCCCTATCGCAATCGCATCCTCAGCGGATTGTGTTTGGGCGTATTAATTGTTGAGGCCGCCGAACACAGCGGTTCGCTCATCACGGCGCGGCTCGCCAACGAACAAGGCCGCGAAGTTTTCGCCGTGCCGGGCAACATCACTTCGCAAACTTCGTTCGGGCCGAATTACCTCATCAAGGACGGAGCCAAACTCGTGCAGCAAGCGCGCGACGTGATCGAAGAGTTGCCGCGTCCCTTGAAAGAAAAGCTGCTCGGCGTCGAACCGGTGGCGGAGAAGGGAAAGAAGAAACGTTCGTTCGTTGCCGCCCAGCCGATGTTTCCCGCCGTCGAACTTTCGGCTGACGAACAAAAAGTATTCGACCTGCTTTCTGCCGACATTCCTGCGCACGTAGACCAATTGTTGCTTTCGACCGGCATGCCGCCGAGTGCGCTGATGACCGCGTTGCTTGGCTTGGAGATGAAAGATAGAATCCGCGAACTTCCTGGCAAGAGCTTTATCAAAAGGCTCTGAAGTGACAACGATAAAGACAGGGAAATGCGAAATAGGTTTTCGTCATTTTCCTGTCTTTGAGTTTTTTTGGGGAATTTTCAGACAAGGCAGTTAAGCAGTGCATCTTTTCGATTGGATGGCAGGCTCGTTTCATTGGTTGAAAGATTTCGTCTTTGGCGTAGCCGGTCAAGTCATGGTGATGCCGGTTTATTGGGCGGCACCGATGATGGTGTTTATCGGCGCGGCAGATTCGTCGCTGCTCTCACTGCCTGAAGTCAACGACATCATCACCGTCACACGCATTGCCCAAAACCCCAACGAAGTCTGGTTCTTTCCTTTGTTCCCAGCCATCGGCTCCGTCATCGGATGTTTGTTGTTGTATGCGATTGCGCGCGGTAGCAGCAACAAGATCACGAAACGCTTTCATCCCGCAGCCCTCAAAAAAGTCGAAACGCTTTATCGTCGGTGGGGATTTCTGACTTTGGCAATTCCGGCGTTGTTGCCGCCGCCCTTGCCGTTCAAGATTTTCGTCGTCGCGGCGGGCGCACTGGGTTATCCGCGCGGACGGTTTATCGCCACCGTGATGATTGCGCGCACCGTGCGTTAT
>JABFSD010001196.1 GCA_013140935.1 Acidobacteriota bacterium | reverse complement strand
CGGCGTTTCGCTCAACTGGCGGCGCTTCGCGGTGAGCGGCGACCTGTTCCTGATTGATCGCTCGAACGAACAGGTATACATCCCCGACGACGGCTCGATTGAATTCAAAGCCCCTTCGCGCGCTTACGGCGTTGAAGCGAAAACTTCTTTCAGCCTCACGCGCTGCCTTTCGCTCAACGCAGGCGTGACCAAAGTGATGAACGCTTTCTATCGCACCACGCTGCCGCGCCTTTACGTAGACAGCGCGCCGCACCTCGTCACCAACGGCGGATTGACGTTAAACGATTGGAACGGCTTCACCGGTTCGTTGCGCTATCGCCACATCAGCAACTATCGGCTCGACGGCATTGATCCCACCTTGCGCGCTGCGGGTTTGGATGTGTTGGATTTCAGCTTGAACAAACGCTTGCGGCGCGGGCTTGAGTTGAATTTGGCAGTAGACAACCTGACCAACAAACGCTACTTCGAGACGCAGAATTATTTCGCTTCGCGGCTGACGCCTGAGGCAGATGAAGTCGAACGCATTCACGCCACGCCGGGTTATTCACGTTCGGTGACGGTGGGGCTGACGTTTCGTTTGGGCGGGAAGTAAATTTTCAAAAAGCGCGTTCGTAGTTCCGCCTTCAGGCGGTGGCGTCAAATTTGACGCCACCGCCTGAAGGCGGAACTACGAACGCGCCCTTCGGCATTTGTTGAAACCCAGCCTCCTTCATACAATCGCGCGCGCCATCCCACTGGCACATTTCAAAACAAAGCGAGTTTATTCATTTATGTTTGCCGTCATTATGGCTGGAGGTTCCGGCACGCGGTTCTGGCCCGCCAGCCGTCCGCACATGCCCAAGCAGTTTCTCAAAATCACCAGCGACCGCACGATGCTTGAAGAGACGATGGCGCGTGTCTCTTTGTTCACTACGCTCGAACGCACCAGCGTCGTCGTAGGCCAAATTCACGCTGAAGTCACCGCGCAATTGCTCACCGGCACGCCCGTGCAAGCGATCATCGAACCGACGGGACGCAATACGTCAGCGTGTATTGGGCTGGCCGCGTTGCATTTGAAACACGATCCGCAAGCGGCGATGGCCGTGTTGCCTGCCGATGCTTTCATTGCGAATGTAAATGCGTTTGCTGCTTCCCTCAAAGCGGCGGGCGAAATCGCACAGACTGGAGCCATCGTCACGCTGGGCATTCAACCCAATCGGCCTGAAACGGGCTATGGATATTTGCAGGCAGGCGAAGCGCGCGGCGCGGCGCAAGGCCAGACTTATTTTCAGGTCGCACGTTTTGTTGAAAAGCCTGACGCGCTGACTGCGGTCAAATATCTGGCGAACGGAGATTATTTTTGGAACAGCGGCATTTTTATTTTTACGGTTGAGACGATTTTGCAAGAGATCGAAACGCACTTGCCGGAACTACACGCAGGGCTTTGCGAAATCGAAAAGGCGATTGGCACAACAGAGTATGAAGCCGTGTTGCAGCGCATTTATCCGACACTCGAATCCATCTCGATTGATTACGGCGTGATGGAACGCACGAGCAAACCGATTTACATGCTCAAGACCAACTTCGGTTGGAGCGACGTGGGCAGTTGGCAAGCCTTGTATGAACTGCGCACGGAGGATTACGACGCGAATGGCAATTTGTTATTAGGCGATGCCGTGACTGTAGACGCGCGCAACAATCTCGTTTACGCGACGACGGGGCGTAAGATCGCCTTGCTGGGCGTAGAGAATCTCGCCGTCGTAGATACGCCCGAGGCGCTGCTGATTGCGCCGATCGAGCGTTCACAAGACGTAAAGAAGATTTCCGATTTACTCAAAAAATAATGCTATGAAAACTGAACTCCCGATCTTCACGGTGGATGCGTTCACCGACGCGCCTTTCAAAGGCAATCCTGCCGCCGTGTGTTTATTGCCCGAAGCGCGCGACGCTGATTGGATGTTGGCTGTCGCGGCAGAAATGAATCTGGCCGAAACTGCTTTTCTCGTGCCGCGTGCAGACGGATATGACCTGCGCTGGTTTACGCCGACCGTAGAAATTCCGCTGTGCGGCCACGCAACGCTCGCGAGCGCGCACATCCTTTGGCAAACCGGCAAGCTCGCGGCGGATGAAGTCGCACGCTTTCATACGATGAGCGGATGGCTCACGGCGAAGCGCATCGGCGAGTTGATTGAATTGGATTTCCCCGCGCTGACTTCCTACGAAGCGGATGTGCCGGAAGAAATGATTGCCGCGCTGGGCGTGCAGCCCGTGAGCGCCAAACTCCTCAAAGACGCGACGGGTCGTGACCGCAATTATCTCGCTGAGTTTTCCGACGCGAGAACCGTGCGCGAACTGCATCCCTCGTTTATGCAATTGCGCAGCCTGCCTTATGGCGTGATCGTGACGGCGCAATCAGACACGTCTGAGTTCGATTTCGTCTCGCGTTATTTCGCTTCGGCTTACGGCATTGACGAAGACCCGGTGACCGGTTCGGCACATTGCGCGCTGACGCCTTATTGGTCGGCCAAGTTGGGCAAAACTGAAATGATGGCATATCAGGCTTCGGCCCGCGGCGGCCAGATGCAGGTCGTGTTGCAAGGCGACCGCGTGTTGATGCGCGGCGCGGCGGTGACGATCTTGCGCGGGACTCTTTTGGTATGAATCAGGTTTACGAATGGCAGCGCGACGATTACACGATCAGCACCGACCCGGCGCGGCTTGATCTCGACCTCATCGCAGAGTTCTTGCAACAGCGTTCTTATTGGGCGCGGGATCGTTCGCGCGCCGAAATCGAACGCTCGATTTCTCATTCGCTCGTCTTCGGCCTTTATCACCCCGATGAGAATAAGGACGAACAAGTCGGTTTCGCACGACTTGTGACTGATTACTCGATTTTCGTTTATGTGTGCGACGTGTTCGTGCTGGAAAGCGAACGCGGCAAAGGTTTGGGTCAATGGCTGATGCGCACCGTACAAACCCATCCCGAATTGCCAAGCGTACGGCGCTGGGTGCTGACCACGCAGGACGCGCATGGGATGTACGCCAAGACGGGTTTCGCGCCGCTCAAAAATCCCGAACGCTGGATGCAAGTCGGCAGATAAAATTTTTCATCAACCCTCTCTTGCCAAATTTCGAAAATCACTGGTACACTTTGTACCGTGACAAAACGTAAACCAAAACCCAGTCGCGTTCGCGCGCCGCTCACCGAGTTGGAAAGCCAGGTGATGAACGTCGTGTGGCAAGGCGGCCCGTGTTCGGTCGAGACCGTACACCAAGTCGTCGCTGCTAAGCGCGAACTCAAAGAGGCGACGGTGCGTACGCTGTTGCGCCGCCTCGAAGCCAAAGGCTATTTGCAACACGTGAGCGAAGGGCGCGCTTATATTTACAGTGCGGTCGAATCGTCGCGCAGTTTGGCGGCGCGGGCGGTGCGGCAAATCATTGACCGATTCTGCCAGGGTTCTGTCGAAGAACTGCTCGCGGGCATGGTGGATGCCAAAATGTTGTCGAAACAGGAGCTCGATCAAATGGCTGTTACCGTGCGCAAACATCGCGCCCTATAGCGGTTTGCGAGTGCGTGCGACCTGCGGAGTGTAAC
>JABFSD010001198.1 GCA_013140935.1 Acidobacteriota bacterium | reverse complement strand
CCGTGGGTTTGATCATGGGCTTGCCCATGGGCTTGACCATGGGCTTGGATGATGCGGCTGACGAAGACGCCCCGCCGCTCTTCGGTTTCACCGGCAAAGCCAATCGCGCGGTGGCTTTGGGCGGCACAGACGACGCAGGCGTTTTCGGTTTGGTTTCTTTGCTGTCAGGCGTGGCTTCGTCGGTTTTGACAGGCGCGGCGTTTTCTTTCGGCTCAGTCGCTTTCACATCCGACGCTTCGCGTTTGTCTTCAGTTTTAGGAGCCATCGCGGGCACGGTCAACGGCACCGCCAGCGGCGTAGCGAGACGCGCTCCGGCTTCCTGCAAACCGGTTTGCGCGGCGCGCGAAGTCGGACGCAGCTTGAGGGCTTCGGTGAATTGCGCGCGCGCCTGATCGAAACGTCCTGCTGTCTGGGCCTCTTTGGCATTGTTGATGAGCGATTGAAATTGCCGCAAAGCGGCGATGCGCGAAGGCAGGTTATTCGCTGTCGCCGTATTCGGATTGGCCGCCGCATATTCTTCGTAAGCCTTAAGCGCGTCGCCATAACGTTCGCCTTGCTCAGCTTGTCGCGCCCATACAAGTTTGGGCGATTCGAGCAGCTTCGGCGGCAAAGGCGCAGTCGAGACCATTGCAGCAGGCAAAGCATTATCACGCGCAGCGACATTGGTCGCAGGCGCTACAGTCGGCGAAGCGGGAACGTTGGAAGCCAAGCCTTCGGTGCTGCGCGGCGAAGAAAAGAAATAAGCGCCCGCCAACGTGCCGCCTAAAGCACAGGCAATAAAAGCGGGCAACAGCCAGCGTTCGCGCTTGCGAGGCACCACGGGCGGTTCGACGTTGAGTGGCGTCCCGGCGGGCAAAGCCGACCCGTAAGAAGCCACTGCGATTTCGGGCTGCCGCACGCGCAACACTGAGGCCGGTTGTTTTTGCGCCAGCGAAGTCGCGCGCGCTTGCGCATTGGCGGCGGCAGCGATGAATTCCGACGTCGGCACGCGTTCAGGCGCAGCAGGCCACTCCAGCAACGAGCCGCTCGTGCCTTTGCGTGTAACCGCTTCGCCACCCAGTTCCGTTTCTATGGCTTGTACGGCTTTGAGAAATTCGCTGATGGAAGAGTAACGATCCGCCGGATTGCGGCGCACGGCGCGCGCAATCGCCGTCGCCAGCGAATGTGGCACATCAGGGCGAATATTGAGCAGCGTGTCGGCTTCGACTTCGGCTTGCGGCTTGGCGTAGCGCCAGTCTTCATTGGTGATCGCAGTGTGCGGCAAACGTCCGGTGAGCATTTCGTAAAACGCCGCACCCGCCGCAAAGATATCCGAGCGAAAATCGGGCGCGCTGCCGCGTTGCATTTCGGGCGATTGATAAGCGACGAGTTCGGGATAGAGCTTGCGCAATTCGCCGCCGATGACTTTATGCACGATGCTGAAATCAGCCAGCTTCACGCGCCCGCGTTGATCGAGAATCAGATTGCTCAGGCGTACGTCGCCATGCACGATGCCGGTGCGTTGAAAGTCAGATTCGTCGAGATAGCTCAACCGATGGGCGTAATCGAGCGCAGCCAACATCTGGCGTCCATAACTGACGGCTTCGACGGCGTTGGGTACGCCTTGCCGCATCAGCAAATCGCGCAGCGTTGCGCCTACCAGATGCTCGGTCACGACGAAACACTCGCTGCCCACGTTGAGCAATTCGTAGACGGCGATGACGTTGCGATGTTGCAATTGGCGCTGTGCAAACACTTCGCGGCGAAACCGCGCCTTGAGTTGTACCTGCAAGGATTTGGTGAAGAGGCTGAAATTAACCGCTTTCAACAGAAACTCGCGTTGCGGATCGGGCGGCTGCCCGGCGAGTTGCGCGCGATAGATCGGCCCCAATCGGCCTTGTGCCAATTCGCCGATGACCTGATATTTCCCTATGATCTTGCCAACCATCGTTGTGTATTCGAGGAAGGTAAAGGCTTGCGTGATGCGCAAGTCTGATTGTCGGTTATGGGGCATCCCTGCGAGGCGCGTGTGATGACGAACAGGAACGGGGCGCAGTGTAATGAAGCATGTCAGAAAAGGCAAAACCAGGCCGTAGCATTTGTTTGATTTATTCGTTTTAGGCGAAAGGAAATTTATGGAACGAGAACTTTTAGAATCCGAACTGTTGTTCAAAGGCGTAGTGTTTGACGTGGTGCGCGACCGCTTACGCGAACCGCACGGCACGGAAATCACCCGCGAGATCGTCACGCACGCAGGAGGCGCAGGCACTTTGCCGCTCTTTGAAGACGGGCGCGTCGCGTTGGTGAGGCAATATCGCCATCCGACCAAACTGGAATTGCTCGAAATTCCGGCGGGCAAGCTCGAACCGGGCGAGTCGCCGGAAGAATGTGCCGCGCGCGAAGTCGAACAGGAAATCGGCTGGCTTCCGGGCAAGATGCAGTTGCTCGCCGATTTTTACAGCACGCCGGGCTTTTGCGGCGAACGGCTTTACGTTTATCTGGCGACGGAACTGACGCCGAGTCAACAATCACTTGATCACGATGAATTCGTCGAGGTCGTTTACTTGCCGCTGGAAGAAGCCATCGCCGCGGCCTTGCGGAACGAGTTCGCCGACAGCAAAACGATCATCGCGCTGTTGCTGGCAAAGCACGTAGGGCCAGCCGGAATTTGATTATTGACGCGCGAATCAAGCCGCGTGTAGAGTGCGGCGCGTTGAAATTGCAGCGAACGCCATCCCACCCGCTGTAACGGTGCAAAGAAATCCAATTCAAATCGGAGAGGTGTTATGCAAAGTTATTCCGAAATCGAACCGCGTATCAGACAAGCCGAACTCACACAGTCCCCCTTTAGTCTGGGCATGGGCTTGGCCACGTGGGGCGTCAGCGTCGCGTTGATCGTAGGGATTCAAGTCGTGCTCGGTGTGGGTTACGTCGTGTGGTTTATGGCGAAAAGCGGCGGCGCGGCGCCGACGGCGGAAAACATTCTGAATAAAGAATTCGCCTTGCTCGCTCTCGGCTCTACCTTGGTGGCGCATGCACTGACGGTGCTGTTTTGCTGGCTGCTCATTACCAAACGGCTGCAATTGCCTTTCCTGCAAACGCAAGGCTGGAGTTGGCATCCGCAATTCAAGCTGATGCAAGCCGTCATACTGGGTGTATTGATGATCGGTGTCGCCATTGCTTGCAGCAAGCTGTTGCCGCATCACGAAACCGAGATGGAAAAGATGCTCAAGCTCGGCACGAGCGTGAGAGTTTTGACCGCTATCCTGGCGGTCTTTTCCGCGCCTTTCGTCGAAGAGTTCGTCTATCGCGGCATTCTTTATCCGGCGATCGAGAGTCGCGCGGGTTGGCAGATGGGGGTGGCGGTGACTTCGCTGTTATTCGCGCTGGTTCACGTGCCGCAATATTGGGGCAGCCCCGCCGCGATCACCATCATTATGATTTTGAGCGTAGCGCTGACGATGGTGCGCGCTTTCCGGTTCGATCCTGCCCACGGTGGCGACCCACTTCGTTTATAACGGCATTCAATCGGTGATGCTTTTGTTAGGACTAGCTGACGACGATACGAAAGAAAAGGCTACGCAGGCGCTCATCTGGGGCG
>JABFSD010001117.1 GCA_013140935.1 Acidobacteriota bacterium | reverse complement strand
GTTGTGTTGCGCGCTCATCACACTAACCACCACCTTCGCACAAACCGTATCGGGTACGATCACCGGCACGGTGCTCGACGCTTCGGGCAGTTCCATCGCCGGAGCCAAAGTGACGCTCGTCAACGAACGCAATTCTGACGAACGCACCGGTACGTCGAATTCGAACGGTTACTTCCAGTTCGTCGCCGTACCGCCGGGTCTTTATACAATCAAGATCGAGGCGCAAGGCTTCCGCACGCTGGAACGCCGTAATAACACCCTGACCGCGAGCGAGCAGCTTTCGGTCGGCAATCTCGCGCTCACCGTCGGACAAGTGACCGAAAGCGTTACCACTGTGGCCGAAGGCGCAGTCGTTGAAACCGAAAGCGCCGCGAACTCGGCGCTCATCACCGCCAATCAGATCGAACAGATTTCGACCAAAGGCCGTGACGTAGTTGACTTGCTGCGTCTCGTTCCCGGCGTGGCTTATGGCGACGACATTGACGGACTCGGTACGGGCGGCACGGGCTTTGGCACCGTCACCCCGAACGTGGGCGGCACGCGCAACACGTTCAACACCTTCGCGGTTGACGGCGTACCCGGCAACGATTTGGGCAGCCCGAATATCAACAGCGGCACCGTGAATCTCGATGCCATCGGCGAAGTGAAAGTCGAACTGAATAATTATCGCGCTGAATCAGGTCGCAACGCGGGCGCTATCGTCAAGGTGATTACCAAGTCGGGCACGAACCAATATCACGGCAGCGGTTATTGGTATAAACGCCACGAGGGATGGAATGCGCAAAACTTCTTTAACAACCTGAACAAACTGCGCAAGCCGAATTACCGCTTCCTGACCCTGGGAGCCACGATTGGCGGGCCGGTCGTTATTCCGAAACTTTACAATCCTTCGCAAAAGAAACTCTTTTTCTTCTATTCGTTCGAAGGCGCGCAAACCCAGACGCCGCAAGCGATTCGTACGGTGACCGTGCCGACGGCGCTCGAACGCGCGGGCGATTTTTCGCAGTCCTATAACACCAACAGCGCCGCGACCAACGCCACCAATAAACTGTGGATTCGTGACCCGTTGCTTTCAGGCACTTGCAATCAGACTTACACGGCGGCGGCTCCGGCGACGGCTGAGAATACGGTGGCGTGCTTCCCGAATTTCAGGATTCCGGCCAATCGCATCAGCGCGGCGACGCAAGGCTTGTTCTCGGTGTTCCCTTTGCCTAACGCACTAGACCGCGTGATTACGCTGGGCAATTACAACTACAACTTTCAGGAAAGCGTGAAAGTCCCGAAAACCAACCACCTGGTGCGCGTTGATTACAAGCTCTCTGACAAAGACAGCTTTTATGTGAAAGGCTCGAAATGGTACGCCGACAACAATGGCTTTGCGGTGGGCGCAGGCGGCGCGAACTGGGGTTTGGTCAGGAGCCATTACACCTTCCGCGACGACGCGCTCACGGCCAACTGGGTTCGCCTGTTTAGTCCGCGACTGGTGAACGAAGCGCAAGTCGGTTTACGTCACAGCACCGAGATCGGACGCGCCGACACGCAAGCCGATCTTGATCGCATCACCAAAGTTAAAACCGGTTTCAACATCCCGCAGCTTTTCCCGCAATTCAATCCGCTGGGTTTGTTGCCGCAAACCAATTTCGGCATCGCCAACAACGCGAACATCACTTATGACGGACGCTATCCGTCGCGCGGCGCTGACACGTTCATCACGTTCGATAACAACACCACTTACACGCTGGCGTCGCACACGATCAAAGCCGGTGTGTATGTCGAACGGTTGCGCAATTACGAAGGCGCGCAAGGCACTTTCTCCGGCAACTTCAATTTCAGCCGCGACGTAAACAATCCGCTCGACACCAACTGGGCTTATGCCAATGCGTTGCTGGGCAATTTCACCAGCTACGTTGAATCAACCACGCGCCCCAGCACGGAAGGCCGCGCGACGACGGTCGAGATGTATGGGCAGGATGTGTGGAAGGCTTCGCGTCGCCTGACGGTTGAAATCGGTATGCGCGTGGCGCGCTATACCAACTGGATTCAGGCGCACGAACAGGCTTCGGCTTTTGCGCTCGAACGTTATGACCGCAGCAAAGCGCCGCGACTTTATGAACCGACGCTGGTCAACGGTGCGCGACGCGCCCGCGATCCGATCAGCGGCCAGATTCTGCCGGTGACGTTTATCGGCTTGATCGTGCCGAATTCAGGCAATCTGACCAATGGCATGGTGACGCAAGCCGACCCGAACTTTCCTGACAGTTTCGTCAATCAACCCGGCCCGCGATTCGAACCGCGCATCGGTTTTGGATACAACCTGCTAGGCAACGGCAAGACGGCGTTGCGCGGCGGCTTTGGCGTATTCCACAACACGCGGCCCGGCGGCGGCATCTGGCGTAACCTGACACTCAATCCGCCGACGCAATTTAACCCGACGTTCTTTTATGGAAACTACGACACGTTGCGGGCTCAATCGGGCACGGCGAATTTTTCGCCCAGCAACGTCGTAGGCTTTCAACGCGATGGCAAAACGCCGGTCATCTATAACTGGACGTTGGGCATTCAACAGGATTTGGGTTTCAAAACCTTGTTGAGTGTTTCTTATAACGGCTCGCGCTCGAACTTCCTGCTGCAAAGCCGCAACCTGAATCTGGTGCCTTATGGCGCGCAATTCCTGCCTGCCAACATTGACCCGACCATCACCGGCAATCGTCCGTTGCCTGATAACTTCTTCCGTCCTTATCCAGGTTACGGAAACATCACCTATAACGAATACGCTTCGTCGTCGAATTATCACGCCTTGCAGGTGCAGGCCAATCGTCGTTTCTCGAAAGGGCTGCAATACGGTTTGGCTTACACCTGGTCAAAGACGATGGACTTGACCGACACCGACGGCGGCGGCGTAGCCGTTTATGCGCCGACACGCATTTGGAATTATGGCAAAGCCGGCTTCGATCAAAAGCATAACTTCGTGTTCAACTACACGTGGGATGTGCCGAAAGTCGGTCGCCGCATTGCTAAAGACAACAAGCTGGTCAAAGGCGTATTCGATGGCTGGCAGTTGTCGGGTACGACGGCGCTCGTCAGCGGACGCCCCGCTGGCATCACCTTCTCGACGACCGACGGGCAGAACATCACGGGTGGCGGCGATGGCGCGCGCGTGGTGATTCTCAAGCCCGCTGTGTTGGATGAGAAGAAAGAAGGCACGAATAGCAACGGCACGTTGGGCACGGTTCAATGGCTCGACAAGAGCGCCTTTGGCCGTCCCGCGTTGGGTGATCGCGGCAACGCGCCGAAAGACGTATTCCGTCTGCCGGGCGTGCATAACTGGGACATGTCCTTGTTCAAAAACTTCCCGTTCTTTAGCGAGAAAACCAAGCTGCAATTCCGTTGGGAGATTTATAACCTCTTCAATCACACGCAATTCAACGCGGTGAATACGGCGGCGCAGTTTGACGCGGCGGGCGCGCAAATCAGCGAAGGCTTTGGCCGGGTGACGAGCGCACGCAATCCGCGCGTGATGCAAGGTTCGTTGCGGCTGACTTTCTAACTCGCTTCTGACCCAACCACTCACAGGGGAATGA
>JABFSD010001213.1 GCA_013140935.1 Acidobacteriota bacterium | reverse complement strand
CTTCGACAAAACCATTCACCGACCGCCCCGGTTGCTTGGTCACCGTGCCGCGCGCATCCACCTCCGCCGTGGTGAAAGGCATCGCCACTAACGGTGCTGACCGCCCGCCCACTTTGGCATAAGCCACGGCAGCCGTCGGCGTTGGCTTGGGCGGTGCAACCGGATTGGGATCCGTCGCAGGTGTGGTGTTGGTGTTCGTCGCCACTTCCAGCCGCCGCAACTTGACGCGCGCCGCCGCTACGTACACGCCGGTGGGATATTGCTTGAGATAATCACGGAAGTCTTGCGCGTCGGTGCTGGCTTCAATCGCGCGCCAGTACGCTTCTTCGCCGCTGTAAACCGGCAACGGAGTCAGCGGCGTGTTGTTTAACGGCTCAGGCGCAGGCGCTTTGAAATAAAAATCGCCGCGCAATGAAGACGCTTCCCACGGCGTCTGTTTGCGATTGGTGAGGTCTTCGACGCCGCGCCGCACGCGTTTGAAAAAGTCTTCGATCTGCAAGCCCGGCGTGCGAATGTGTTGCAACAGGCTGGTCGTATACGGGCTGTTGGGCAATCCACTACCGTCCGCCGCCGTTCTGCCGGGCGCGGTGGCATAAGCGATCAGTGTGCCCGACGGCGCAGCCACCGCCGCCAACCCGCGCTGTGACTGCGAACGGCGCAACGAACGAAAAGGATCATTGCGGCAAGCATCAAGAATCATCAGGTTGACACCCGTGCCAGCTTCTTCCATCTGCGCCAGCACATCGTCGGCCGAGACGGCTTCGAGCCGCACGTCGGCTTCGCGTTCGATCTGGTGGCCGATGGGAATCAGATAATTGACGCCATTCACTTGCACGCCGTGTCCGGCAAAAAAGAACAGTCCGACCTGTGCGCCGCGCAACCGTTCACCGAACGTACGAATCAGGCGGCGCATGCCAATCGCGTCTTTGTTTACGTCGGTGATGACTTCAAAGCCGAGTTCGCTCAGAGCCGCCGCCAGCCCTTTGGCATCGTTGGCCGGATTGTCGAGCGGGTTGTCGGCATAAGCGCCATTGCCCAGCACGAGGGCTACGCGACGCTCGGTGCGGGCGGGCGGCTTTGCGCCCTGACCGCGTTCGTCGCCCGATTGCTGCCAGGCGGATTGCGTCATCGGCCACATGAGAGCCAAGACAGCGAGCGTTATGAGGGAGATAAATTTCATGAAGATTGACTCCTTATTGCTTAAAGCGATGCAGACGGCGCAAATGGCTCACATCGTGAAGCCGCGGGAAGCTGCGGGTCGAGCATAATGCGGTACCGCCGCTGCGCACGCACCTCAAACTCGGCTTCCTGCGTCTGTTCCCAGTAATCATCCAGACTGTGCGTATCCCAAAACTCGCCGATCTCGGCGACGCTGCCGGCCTGCGAAATGCTGCTCAATTTGGTTTCGTTATTTTCGCTCATATCGTAACCCGCTCTCACTTACCTTGTAACAACCGATTCATCAGCAAGGCTTTGAATTCCGGCAACGGTTCGTAGCAATACCGCGCCGTGCGTTTGGTCGCGTGTTGCTTCGATACGATGAGATAGGGCTTTTGTTTGACGGCTTCGCCGGGCTTGGGTTCTTGCGTATCGTCGGGCAACGTTTGAATCGCAATCGGCAACACTTCTGATTTCAACAACTGCGGATGCGTGACCCACGCAATCGCCAGCGTATCGAACGGATTGAATCCATCCAGCCCCAAATCTTTTTGCCAGCGCGCCAGCCAATCCATCGCAGGCGCAACCATGTATTTCGTCGCGTCGTTGCCGTTGCGCATCCGCTCGATGTCTTCGGCCTTGAGCCATACGTGCGAAGAGACTTCCCACGGCGCGAGCGTGAGCGGCACTTTGGAATCAAGCAAGACCTGAAAGCCCGGCACGTCGAGTTCGAAGTTGAAATCACGAAACCCGCGCGGCTGGTCGGCGCGCGCGATGAACCGCTGCCCTGCGCGGCGTCCGGCGACAGCGATGATTTCGATGATCTGTTTGTGCAATTCGGGGTGATTCTTGATGACGGTCGCTACGTTGGTGACGGGGCCGAGCGCGAGGATAACGAACCGCTCTTTTTTCAACGCAGCCGCGAGCGCGCGCGAGGCATCGGTTTCCAAGCCCAGCTTGGCGGCGGAATCTGCACCCGCGTAAATCTTCAGTCCCGGCGGGCCGAAGCGCCGCACGATCTCCTGCCCGTTCGGCCATGCGATGTCGAATGGCGCGTTGCCAAAAACTACGCTAACGCCGCGAATGGCGAGTTCGCGCGAGTGAAAGGCCTGAATCAAAGCAAAGCCATCGTCCACCTCTTTGCCGCCTCCGACGACGGAAGGGTCGGTGTCTATCCAGACAGGTTTGGGCTGGGCCAGGAGACTAGCGGTCAGGCCAAGTAATAGAGCGAGAAGAAAGGAATGATTCATAGATTTTTTTTAGAAGCGTAAAAGCAATTGACCCAAACGATCTTTGAATAGGTCTTTCCCAAGCAACCCTGTCCGCCAACGCGAAGGGATCGCATCAACGCCTTCACGCAAGCCAACAATCCCGCCTGTCACACAACCTGTCGTATCAGTGTCTCGCCCTAAAGCAATCGCCGCTTTTAGCGCATCTTCAAAACCGCCTTGATTGCTTGCCCACAGCGCGGAGCGCAAACAATCTATGACATAGCCGCTGCCAGTAACCTCAGATTCGTTAAACGGGCGAATGTGATAATCCAACTCCTTCCGATAAACGGAATCATCGCCATACAAACTTTGCAACGTCGTCAGCGCATCGCCCCACGGCTGTGGGTGTTCTTGGAAAATGCGCCGCGCCCAGAGGCAATAGAGGGCGCAACACATCTGCGAACGCGGATGCCCGTGCGTAACGCGCGATTGTGCGTGCGCGTCAGCAACCAACTGGGCATCGGTGCCGCAATGCCACAGTGCTAACGGCATTACCCGCATTAGCGAGCCATTGCCGTTTGAATACTCATCCGTGCCGCCTGCTTCAAGCGCAGACGTGCCTCGCCGCAAGGCTCGAATTGAAGAACTGGTTTGAATACCTACATCGAATACTTTTCCGTCAACAGCCATATATCCTTCGTCGTACCACGCCACCAAGCCTTGCCCAAAATCTTCGGCGTCGAAGCGTCCGCAATCGAGCAACGAAGCCAGCAACACCAACGCCTGCGCACCGTCATCCGACCACGTACCAGGCGGCACGCCCGCATGTGCGCGGTCATAACGCCGCGGCGGCATAAATTCGATCTGTTCTTTGGGAGGAATTGCTTCGGGTGGGCGGAATTCGTAAGGGACGCCGAGGGCGTCACCGATCAAAAGGCCATACAAAGCGCCCGCAATTCGTTCTTTTGAGGTCGGCATAAAAATCACTAGTACCTCATCACGGTAGAAATGAGGGGTTCACTTTGAAATAATTTGCGCTTGAGACCACCTTTCCGTGGAGGTGGTTTCAAATGTCACAGAAAAAGGATGTGGTGAAATTGGACGACAGCGAACGTCAGCAGTTGGAAGAACTGTTGCGTGGCGGTCATCACGGTGCGCGTAAGCTCACGCGAGCGCGCATTCTGCTCAAAGCCGACGACGGTTGCGTGGACGA
>JABFSD010000233.1 GCA_013140935.1 Acidobacteriota bacterium | reverse complement strand
CGGTTGATAATCAGCGCCGTTCGACAAGTGCAGCGAATGCAACATTCCATCGCTCGCCAGCGCGTAAACCAAAAACGGCCCCGCGCCTAACTGTCCGCCCGGCGGATTCGCCGTGTTGACGCGCGCATTCGTCTGAATAACAGGCGGTGGCGGCCCTGGCGGACGCGGCGGATTCGGTCGCACGTTGGCTAAGGTCACAGCGCCTTCGCCCGGTTTGCCTACGTCGCTTTTGCCCGGCGTATTGCGACCGGTGCGAAAGACATCGGTCGTCGGCGCAGGAGGAATCGTGAACAGTGCGGGACGCGCTACGCCAGTGGTCATACCGCCGGGACAAGCCAGCGTGCTGAGTGCGGTAGAAGGCGCGACCTTCAACTTCTTCTCCCACTCCATTCGCCCCAAGTCAGTATCAATCGTAATCAGGTTGTCATCGCTGCCCGCAAAAAAACCGAGCATGCGAAAGCCTTTGAAACCAATCAGCCGATCAAGCGCGGCGGGCGCGGTCAGATTATTAAGTTGCTTCGGCGCATTCTTGACCTTCATCTTCCAGAGGAACTTAAAGGTGTCGGCGTTCACCGAATCTTTTCTGATCTTGCCGTCCGAACGAATCCACGACGAACGCGCGGGGTCGGCGTTGTCGGTCATCCAATCGAGACCGGTGCGCTGGGCAAACGTAGTTACTGACAAAGCACCAAAAAGAAGGGCGGTAATTACCAGTTTTCGCATTACGTAAATTCTCATTGTTTATGGATTAAGACTTGGGGAGTCGCTTGCGCAAACCACGAATGATGATCTGCAAAATCTCTTTGTAGCTTCATCTTTCAGCGTAGCAACGTGCTTGAAAATCACAGCTTCATTGACGGCAAACAATTTGAACGGACGAGCGTAACTGACCGGCGCGACCAACGAGCCTTGCCGCAACGATTTGTTGGTGAGCCGCACTGCTTCGGGGTCGCTTAACGGATTGCGTGTGATCTGACAGCAGAGCCAATCATTATGCTCCGCTTCAGCCAGCAAAATCGCCGGTCGTAACTTGGTTCCCGACAAGTCTGAAAATGGAAACGGAATTACAACGACGGAAGCTCTCCCAAGTGTGCCCATGCTTCATCCTCTTCGGGACGTAACCAATCTCTTGCCAATACAGCTTCACTTAAAGCTGCCAGATTTACATTCTCGTCGTCATCTTCGTCATTGAGTATCGTAAGCAAACCGCGACTCCGCTTTGGCAGTTTGATCGGCTCAAGCGTTTTCACTCTGCCCTTTTCGTCAATTGTTACTTCGACAGTTTGTAACATAACGCCTTATCCTTTTTGAGTTGCGAGTTGTGTGATGTGAATAAAAATCCCCAACAAAAACTCAATCTCTTTCAGGTAATACTCATCTACGTCAATGGTCGCCACTTCACCTTCCAACTTCAAAAACTTCCAGTTGTTGCCGGTCGTCACTGCGCCATAAATCGCAGGCACTTGCGTCTGTTCGCGTTCGTTGAAAACGCGCGCGCCCACCATCGTGGCGATACACTGGCCGAAGCCCTGCACGATGTCTTCGTTCTTGGCTTCGACAATCGCAATCACAGGCGCGGCGATGTAATACTGCTCAGTGCCCTGACTAATCAGGTAATCACAAAAACCATCCAGCCCGCGTGATGCGTCTACATCGAACTTCTTGCCCGAAAAGATGCTGACTTGATCGTGCAACTGATCGCGCAATTCCGCCAAAATCGGCGCGATGATCCATTCCGAACGCGACTTTTCAGTATTAATAGCCAGTGCCAGCGGAACGTACTTTTCCAGCATCGTGCGCAAAAAAGGACTGGCTTGAACGGCATTGATATTCGCAAAGAGCTTTTCGTTCTCTACGACCTGAACGCCGAGCTTCTGCTTTACATCTTTCAGCGAAAAACTGCTGTATGCCATGAGTTACTACCTCAGACTTTATTTACGAATGCTATTTACTCGCCGATTGCGCCGCGCTGTTCGGAATGCCAAAGCAATACTGATAGCCGTCGAACGTATTGATATAAACCTTGCCGTTCGCCACTGACAGCCCGCCCCAGTGGCTCCACGAAGCAATCGCGTCACCGCTGTTCCAAAGCTCCTTGCCGGTTTGCGCGTCGAGCGCATACAAGACCGCTTTGGTCGAATTGATGATGCGTCCGCGTGTTTGATTGTTATAAGCCAGCCCGATGTCGAACGTAGCCTGCGCGGTATCTTCGCCGCTGCCATAAGCGAAGATCACGCCGTTGGCGATCACTGGAGGTTCGGCACGATTCATATCGCGCGAAATCCAGGCGGGGTCGAGCGTCCACTTGCCGGCGCGTTCATTCACTTTGAGCGCCAGGATGGCACCGTCTTTGACGACGCCGTGTTCGATGGGTGCTTTATATTTTGAATGCTTCGGCCCCCAGAACGGCGTCAGCACCCAGCGCGTACCTTTCGAGTCTTCCCACGTCGCCAGCGAACCCCACACGCCCGCCGAAGCGAAGTTCACTTCTTCGTTGCAAAACAGCGGCGTAGTGAAAAGCGTCGTCGCGTGATCGTCGCCGCCAATCGAATCGGTATCCATCAAATACATCACGCCTTCTTTGCCCGAATCCACCATCAACTCTTTGCCTTTGTATTTGAAAATCGCGCAACTGACTTGCATATCGAGGTCGCGCTTCCACAACCACTCGGCGTTTTTCGGGCCGAAATAATCAATCAGCTTGCCCGCTTTGGTTGCGGGGTCTTGGGCTACGCCGATGATGCCGTTGCCGTATACACCGTTTTCAGGATTCCACGGGCCGTCGCCGGTGCCGGTATACATCACGCCTTTCGAATCAATCGCGCCGCCGGTGCGTCCCCACATGCCGCCGCCAGCAGGTCCCCACGAACCGACTACGTCAGTCGCCAGATCGTAGATGTAAACCATGTTCGGATTGCCGCCGCAGCCTTGCGCCGTGTGAACGTAAATCACGTTGTTGCGCAAATTCAGCGCATAAGGTTTGCCGTTCGGCGGCATGAATTTCGCTGGCTTCATTACCTCTTTACCCGTAGCCAAATCCAACCGACGCAACGTGCCATCCCACGCGGCGGCATAAACGATGTATTCGCCCGCCGCCTTGCCCGGCCCAATCACCGGCGTCGCCGTGATGCCGCCCGGACACAAAATGCCCGCGCCGCGTCCGCCTACGGGAGCAACCCAATCAGTCTCGAAATGATGATGCCAAATGAGTTCGCCCGTCGCGGCATCCATCGCGTAAAGGTTATCGGTGACACCCGTCGCCAGCACGATTTCTTTCGGCCCTTTGGCGGTCGTGACGCGCCCCGCAATCAACACCGGCAACAGGTTGTGCATCTGGCGCGGTTCGTTGTCGAGCTTGGTTTTCCAGAGCAGCTTCATGTTTTTGACGGATAAAGTGCTGATGAGCTTTTCGTTGCGCTGCCAGCCCGTGCGTTCAATGTCGCCGCCGTCGGTCAGCCAATCAGCGGGTTTGTCACCTTGCGCTTGATGCGCGGGTAAGAAAGCGACTGCGCCCACGAAAAGTGCCAACAACGTCAGCCCTAAAACTTGCGAAAACTTGCGATGCTTCACTTGCTAGACTCCCTTT
>JABFSD010000800.1 GCA_013140935.1 Acidobacteriota bacterium | reverse complement strand
CAGAGATGAAGTAGTCAGAACTGCCGGGCACTTCGGTCAGCCGCCCGGCGAGCAAGCCTCCCGTGCAGCTTTCTGCCGTGGCTAACGTCGCGCCGCGTGTGCGCAGCAAGTTGCCTACGGTTTCTTCGAGCGTCGCGTCGCCTTCGGCATAAACGTAATCGCCCAGCGCCGCTTTCATTTTCGCGGCGAGTTCATCCAGCAACGCAGCGGCTTCGGTTTCGACGCGGGCTTGCGCCGTGAGGTGAAATTCGATCTGACCGTTCTTTGCCAAAATGGTCGTGGTCGGATTTTGGTAAGCCAGATAAAGCGGCGCGGCGAGTTCGTCGGCTTTCGATTCAGACAAGCCGTAAACCTTGAGTTGGCGGCGCAGGATGAAAAGTTCGCCTACGCGCTGACGCAAGACGGGCGCGACCGAATCGGTGAACATCGGTTTCATCTCGCGCGGCGGGCCGGGCAGCAACACGACGGTGCAATCGCCTTGTTGCACCAATTGGCCGGGGGCCGTGCCGTTGTTATTCACCAGCAACTCAGCGCCGGTCAGCAACATCGCTTGTCTCACGTTGTTCGCTGGCATTTCCATCCCGCGCCGGGCGAAGCGCGCGCGAATGGCTTCCAGCGTCGGTTCGTGTACGGCCAGTTCGCGGCCCAGCACGCGGGCAAAAACTTTTTTCGTGATGTCGTCTTCGGTCGGGCCGAGTCCGCCCGTAGAAATCACGATCTCAGAGCGTTTCATCGCATCGCGAATGGTTTCTTCCAGTCGTGCCTCGTCGTCGCCGATGATGGTTTTGAGTTTGATTTCGACGCCGAGCGCGTTGAGTTGTTCGGTGAGCCACAGCGAATTGGTGTCAATCCGAAAGGGCGTCAGCATTTCAGAGCCGATGGCGAGAATTTCCGCGTTGAGCATTTTGAAAATGAAGCGGGCTTCCGTCCGTTGCCAGACGGAAGCCCGTGTTAGAAGGGTTGGTTAAAAGTTGAAACGCACGCCTAACTGAAATTGCCGCGCGTCTGCCGCCGACGTGAAGCCCAGCGGTTCGGTTGGCTTGCGGTCACGGCGTCCGCGCAGGTTGAAATTCGTGATGCGCACCGCGCCCGCTGCCGAGCAAGGCAGGAAGCTGGCTCCGTCCGCCGTCGTGCAAGCCGCGCCCAGCGTGTTGTTGATGCCGAGCAGGTTCGTGCGATTGAACAGATTGAAGCCTTCGAAGGTGAGTTCGAGGAAGCGGTTTTCCTGCACGAAAAAGCGCCGCGCCAAACGCATGTCGAAGCTGTAAAACGATTCGCTGCGTGCGGTGTTGCGTCCGGCTTGACCAGGGCGGTCAGATTGCGAACGTCCGTCGTTGTTGGCGTCGAAGCCCAACAGCAAGTTCACCGGGCGTCCGCTTTGCGCGACGAAGATCGGCGCGACGGACCAATCTTTGGCAAACAGATTTTCAAACGGACTTTGCAATACGCCGCTCGCTACGAAGCGATGGCGTTGATCGAAGGCCGAGAGCGCGCGATCAAGGCGCAAATTCAACGGATTTTGCGCCGAGAAATCGCTGTTGTAATCGGTCACTTCATCCACCGCGCGCGACAACGTGTAATGCGCGTTGATGCTGAAACGACTGGCAAAGCGTTTTTGCAACTGCATCGTCATCGCGTGATAGAACGAGTTCGCCGTCGTTTCATAGACGTTGTCTTGCAAGCGCGTTGATGTGCGGAAGTCGGTCGTTTGTCCCGTCGCCGGGAAACGCACGAAGGTCGCGCCTCCGTCAGGATTGAGCGGATTGACCGGGCCGCTGGCTTTGAACTGGTTGATGTCGCGGTTGCGCGTGACGTGCAAGCCGCGCACGTAAAGATAATTCACGTCCGCCGAAAAACCTTTGCCCAAATCCCGCTGCACGCCGAAGCTGGCTTGATAGGTCGTCGGGTTGCGATAACCAGGGCCGAGGCGGAAACGAACTTCCAACGGACGACCCGGGCCGGGCGTTAAACCAATCGGCGCAGCCGCAATATCCGCCGCCGTAATCGGACGTGCGCCGATCACACCGCGCGCCAACAGCGTTTGATAAACCGTGAACGAAGTCGGCAAGCCCAGCGCGTTTGACGTAGCCGTCGCCAATACGATGTTGATGTTGCCGGGGTCGCCCATGCCGCTGAGTTCGGTGGTGACGTTGGCAACCGCGTTGTTGAGAAAGCCTACGAAAATGCCACCGCCGCCGCGCACTACCGTTTTGCCGTTCTTGAATGGATCCCACGCGAAACTCGCGCGCGGTTGCCAATCGCGTTTGTAAGTCGGGATGAAAAACGGCTCGTCGTGCAGCGAATAGCGCAAGCCATAATTCAAGGTGAAGTTCGATTTTATCTGCCAGGCGTCTTGCGCATAGAAGCCGTAACGATTCGTCCAACTGTCGGCGCTGGGGTCGCCAAAGCCCTGTTGATAAACGATGGGCAAGCCCAGGTTATAAGATTGCAGCGCCGTGATCGGCGTGGCCAACACGGGCACTAACGCGGGATTGGCCGCGCGCAGAAAGCTGTCTAAGCCTGCGGCCACCGTTGGGCCTAACGCCGGATTGAGCGCGATGATGTTCGAGAGCGGAATCGCCGCGCCGAAATTGAAGCGTCCGCCAAAGAACGTATCGCTCGAACTCGAAATGTCGTGAATGAAAGCCGAACCGCCGAACTTGAAGGAGTGATTGCCTACGATTTTGGAGAAGTTGTCGTAAACGTCGTAGTGGCGTTCGATGGTTTTGGACGGTAAGAAAATGTCGCGTCCGAACAAGCCGAAGCCTTCGATGTTGATTTCGGGGCCGTTCGGATCGTTTGCCAAAAAGTCAGAGCGCGTGTGCGAAAATTGCAGTTTCAGTTCGTTGAGCGCGGTGCTGCTCAACTGGTAATTGTGCGACAGCAAAATGCCGCCGTTGAACCCATCGAACTTGCGTCCGCGTGAGACGGCGGTCAAAGCGCCGGCGGCTTGGTTTTCAAATACGCCGTCGGTGAAATTGATGCGCGCGTAACCGGTGCTCTTATCGCTGAAGTTGTGATCGAAGCGCGTCGAGAATTGGGTTTGCGTTTCTTTGAAAGGGAACTGCCCACTGGCTTGATTGAACAATTGCAAAGTGCGCGGGTAATTTGTGGTCGTCAACGCCGCGCGCAAGGGCGCTACGACGGGACGCAAGGTGGCAGGCGTCGCGGGACTGTTCGCCAAAAAGTCGAACAACGTCGCCTGCAAACGAATCGTTGAATTCGTCGAGTTGGCGTTCAGATCGAATTGCGAAGCGTCGTTGAGATTGACGAAACTAGTGCGACGCTGGCGCAGCCGTTCAATCGCCGAGAAGAAAAAGGTTTTGTCCTGTTTCAACGCGCCGCCGAACGATCCGCCGTATTGCTGGCGATTGAAAGGCGATTGGCCTTGCGGGTTGAAATCGAAGGCGTTGCGCGCGTCGAGCGCCTTGCTCCGAAACAGGCCGAAGGCGCTGCCGAAATATTTGTTCGCGCCCGATTTGGAAAGGATGTTGACGATGCCGCCCGCCGCACCGCCGAATTCGGCGCTGTAACTATTGCGCACGCCTTGGAACTCCTGCACCGCTTCCTGGCTGATCGTCGCTTGT
>JABFSD010000875.1 GCA_013140935.1 Acidobacteriota bacterium | reverse complement strand
CTTTGCCCACCACATCCGCCGCGCCGCCGAAGCTGCGCTGCCAGTATTGATAGCTGATGACCGCGACGGGATGCGCGCCGCGCGTTCGGTCATCGTCAGCGGTGATGAATCGCCCCAGCGCCGGTTGCACACCCAGCGCCGCGAAATAATTGCCCGTGACTTCATAACCCCAACGCCGCTCGTTCACGCCGTCGTGGCTGACGTTCAGCGGCGTGATGCGATAGCCGATCAAGTCGCTGAAAACTTCGTTGCGCGCGCGCAGGTCCTGAAAATTCGGATAAGAGAAATTCGAGAACATCTGCCGGTTGCCTGCCTGATTCAGCGCGACAAGTTGCGCGGGCTTCGCAATCGGCAACGGACGCAACATCAGCGTATTGATCAAACTAAAAATTGCCGTATTCGCCCCCAGCCCCAACGCCAGCGACAACATCGCAATCACCGTGAACAACGGACGCTTCGCCAGCATCCGCACGCCATAACGTAAGTCTTGCATCATTTCGTCTTCCCCTCGTTGCGGCAGCAACCACAGCGCATCCCAAAACGCGCTCGTGCTGCGCCGCAACAAATCAAATTTAGTTTGCCAGTTCAGTTTGTCCCACTGCGCAAATTGAGCTTCGCGCCATTGCAACTCGGCTTCCCACTCCTGCCGCCAATCGGCGCGCAAGCGACGCGGTACGATCAAGCCGATGAAGCGAATCAGCCAAAGCCAAAAACGGTTGGTCTGCATCCCTGCTACTCCCTTTATGCTTGCCAGACATAATGTTTGACAGGCATCAAAAGTGCGGACATCCTGCCGCCGATGAAACTGCCTTTCGTCAATCGAGAAAAAGAACTGCGCGAGTTGGACGCCGCCGCCAAAAAGGGTGGGCTGCTCGTGCTGTATGGTCGCCGCCGTACGGGCAAGACACGCTTGTTGCGTCACTGGCTCGACACCCGCGCGGGCTTTTACAGCCAGGCCATCGAGGCCGGAGCGCCACAGCAATTGCAACAGGTATTCACCGACCTGCGGCCTCAACTCGAAACGCAGATCGTTCCCAAAACCTGGCCGGAGCTATTGGAAATTCTCGCGTTGCAAAAACGGCGCTGGGTGTTTTGTCTCGACGAGTTTCCTTACCTTACAGCAGTGGATTCGTCATTGCCCAGCCAGTTGCAACGATGGCTCGATCATTCGCTGCCTGACGGTTGCCTATTGATCCTCGCCGGATCGAGTACGCGAATGATGCACGATCTGTTTTTGCATCGCGCCGCGCCGCTTTACGGTCGTGCGACAAAGCTGCTGAACCTGCCGCCGATGGATTACGCGGCGTTTTGTCAGGCCTGCCAACTCAAACCCGGCCAGATGGAATCGTTCGAAAAATTCGCCTGCGTCGGCGGCATTCCCAAATACTGGGAATTCGTCGAGCGCGGGCAGGATTTGGTGGCGCTGGTCGAAGCCCTTTACTTTGATTTCGCGCCGTATATGGAACAAGAGCCGCAACGCATTTTGCGCGACGAAGGCGTCGCCGGATTGAACGCCGTCGCCGTGCTGGAAGCCGTCGGGCGCGGCGCTGAACGTCCGTCAGAAATCGCCAGCCGTCTCGGTACGGCGCAAACCAACCTTTCGCGTTTGTTGCAACAACTGCTCGACACTTCAATCCTCATGCGCGAGTTGCCATATGGCGAAAGCGTGCGTTCGACCAAAAAGACGCTCTATCGCATTCAAGACCCGACCATGCGTTTCTGGTTCCGCGTTTACTCGCCGCATCAAAGCCTGTGGGCGACTTATGACGTGGCGCGCAAACAGAAACTCATTCACGACCACGCTGCCACCGTATTCGAAGACTTTTGCCGCACGAAATTTCCCGGCGCGCAACGCTATTGGGAAAGCAACCTCGAACTCGATCTGGTCGCACCTGACCCCGACGACAACAAACGATTGCTGCTCGCTGAAGTGAAATGGCGGCGTCTGTCGGCGGCAGAGCGTAAGCAGGTGCTGCGCCAGCTTGAAAGCAAGTGGTCGCATTGCGCACTGCGCGCCCGCCATCCCAACGTTCGCTTTGAAGTACTCGACGCCAGCATCCTCGCCACCTGAATGTCGCCAATCCGTGCGCAAACGGCGCGGTACGATCAAGCCAATGAAACGAATCAGCCAGAGCCAGCAGCGAAAGCGTTTTGTAGATGTCGAGAAAGCCATCGGGTCATTCGTGGCGCAGCGCAATCAGCGGATCAACTTTCGTTGCCTTGCGTGCAGGCAGGTAACACGCCAACAACGCAATGCTCAGTAACAACAATGCTACGCCGCCGAACGTCAGCGGATCAGTCGCGCTCACGCCGTACAGTAACGCCGTCAGCAATCGTGTCGTGGCCCACGCGACAAGCAAACCGATGGTGAGTCCGCTGGCGATGACACTCATGCCTTGCCGCAAAATCAAACCGAGTACATCACGTGGTTGCGCGCCTAATGCCATCCGTATGCCGATTTCGTGCGTGCGCTGAGTGACGACGTAACTGATGACGCCGAAGATGCCTATCGCCGCCAGTGCCAGGCCCAGCAACCCCAGCACGCCAGCCAGCGCGGCGACCAGGCGTTGCGGCAACGTTGCCAGCCGGATGTAGTCGGCCAGCGACATGGGATATTGCGCGGCGATCTGCCGATCAAGTTGACCAACTTCACGACGAAGCGCGGCGTAAATTTCCGGCGACGGTAATGCGGTGCGAACATGCAATATCATCCGCGTGCCGAACAGATCGCCAATAGAAGGCGCATACGGAAGGTAGATGAAAGGTTGAGCCGTCACGCCGGAAAGACGTTGGTTAGCGCGTTCGGCGATGCCGATGATTTCAAATTCTGTTTTGCCGTGGATCAATCGCTGCCCCAACACATCCGCGCCCGCGAACCATTGTTGCGCGGCGGTCTCGTCAATGATCGCTACGCCAGGTGTGCGATCGGCGGCGGAAAAATCGCGGCCTTGCAGCAACCGAATCTTCATCGTCGCAAGGTAGCCCGGTGAGACGATGTTGAAATGAACGACAGGAAGCTCAAGCCGTTTGTCTTTTCTCGCTACCTCAAAGTCTGTGTTCCGGCCCCCGCCGCCAACTGTGACGCCAGCCGCGAGACTGGTCGATTCGACGCCGGGCAAAGCACGCGCGCGCTCCAGCAACTGGCGATAAAACTCCTGCGCACGTTGTTGGTCATACCCAATGAAGCGCGGATCGTAAGTCACTGTTTGCACACGTTCAGGGTCGAGTCCCACAAATTGCTTTTGCCCTTCTGACAGCGCACGTATAAACAAGCCCGCACAGACCAACAGCAGGAACGACAAGGCGATTTGCGCGACGACGAACGCATTGCGTAAGCGTGAAGCGTGGCGGCTGGGGCTGCGCGCTTCGTCTTTCAACGCGACAACGACATCGGGCCGGGCAGATTGCCACGCGGGCGCGAGGCCGAACAGCACGCCTGTCAACAACGACAGCGCAAACGCTGCGCCCATCACGCGCCAATCCAAACGCAGATCGAGTACGAGCGGCAGGTCAACCGCAGGCTTCAGCGCCAGCAACAAACGATTGATCCACACCGCCAGCAACAAACCCGCCGCACCGCCCAGCAA
>JABFSD010000387.1 GCA_013140935.1 Acidobacteriota bacterium | reverse complement strand
GTTACTCGGTGGCGCTTAGTAATGACACGGTCATCGTCGGGGCTCCCGTCGATGACGGCATAAAAGGCTCGGCTTATATCTTTGAGCGAAACAAGGGTGGAGCCGACAACTGGGGCGAGGTCAAAAAGCTGACGGCTTCCGATGGCGCGGCATTTGATGATTTCGGCTGGTCGGTGGCGATCAGCGGCAGCATGGTCATCGTGGGGGCTCCCGTCGATGACAGCCGTAAAGGCTCGTCCTATATCTTCATTTGCGAGACAAACACACCGCCGATGATTACCTGCCCAGGCAACATTACGGTAAGCAATGAACCGGGCCAGTGTTTAGCATCAGTCAGCTTCACCGTGACGGGGACGGGCACGCCCACACCGACCATCACCTGCCGTATCGGCGCGCTGGTCATTACCTCGCCGTACTCCTTCCCGGTTGGGACGACAACCGTCACCTGCACGGCCAGCAACGGCACGCTGCCGGACGCGACCTGCAGCTTTATGGTGACGGTGTTGGATACGCAAGCGCCGACAGTGACGGTGCCGTCATCCGTCACGATGCCTGCGGCGGCGGGGATATGTGCGGCGACGGTCACGTTTAGCGCAACGGCAGCAGACAATTGTTCGGGCGCGTCGGTGAGTTGTGTGCCTGCGTCGAACACTTCCTTCAACGTAGGCACGACGACGGTAAGCTGCAAGGCGACGGATGGCGCGGGCAATATGTCAGCGGCGAAAACGTTCACGGTGACAGTGACGGATACGCAAGCGCCGACGGTGACGGTACCGTCATCCATCACAATGCCTGCGGCAGCCGGGACGTGTGCGGCAACGGTGACCTTCAGCGCCACGGCGGCAGACAATTGTTCGGGCGCGACGGTGAGTTGTGTGCCCGCGTCGAATACTTCCTTCCCGGTAGGCACGACGACCGTAAGCTGCAAGGCGACGGATGGGGCGGGCAACATGTCAGCGGCGAGTACGTTCACGGTGACGGTGACGGATACGCAAGCGCCGACGATTACTTGTCCAGCGAATCAATCGGCGGCGTCACCGAGCGGCAATCCAATTGCGGTAACTTATCCGGCACCGACGGCGACAGATAATTGCGGTACGCCGACGGTGACGTGCGTGCCCGCGTCGAATACCTCCTTCAACGTAGGGACGACAACCATAAGCTGTAAAGCGATGGACGCGGCGGGCAATATGTCGGCGACGTGTAGTTTCACGGTGACGGTGACGGCAACGGCGGCTTTTACGCCTACGCCAACAATGAGTTTGGTTGACCCGCTGGCGTGCAATGGATCGGGCGATTTAGTGAATGGTTCAGTCGGCGTAGCGAATACGACCGCGACGGCGCAAACGGGTACGGTGACGACGGCGTTGCCCGCAGGCATCATTGGCATACCGGGCACGTGCGTTTCCAACATCGCTACGTGTACCGTGACGGCGACGACCGTGTCGTGGAGCGGGACGATTCCCGCGAACCAAACGCTGACCTTGAGTTATCAGGCGCAACTGGCGAATGACATAATGACGGGGCAAATCCTGTGCGCGCGCACGACGGCGGTGTTCGGCGGCAATACGGGCAGCATTGATGCGTGCCTGACCGTGAATTGCCCGGCGACTGGCCCCGGTTTGCCGCATGGCCCGTTGTCGCAAATCAGCGATCAGAAACCGGGTTCGATTTTGATCTATCCGGTTTATACATCGGATGCCGCGAACGGCGCGGCGCAAAACGCGCGCTTGAATATCACCAACATCCATTCATCGCGCGGCGCGAACATTCATCTGTTTTTCGTGGATGGTTCATCGTGCAGCGTCGCTGACAGCTATATCTGCCTCACGCCGAACCAAACGGCTTCGGTGCTGGCGTCGGATATTGATCCGGGTACGACGGGCTATTTGATTGCGATTGCCACCGACCGCGCAGGCTGCCCGATCAATTTCAATTACCTCATCGGCGATGAGTTCGTGAAATTCGCCAGCGGACACATGACGAATCTCGGCGCGGAAGCGGTAGCCGCATTGGCGGGCAGCTTGCCTGCGTGCAATGCCAATTCGTCGGCTGCGACGATCAATTTCAACGGTCTCGATTACAACCTGTTGCCGCGCGTAATCGCTTCGTCAAATTTGCAGGCACGTGCCGACAACAACGATACGCTGCTGATCGTAGACCGCATCGGCGGCAGTCTCGTCTCAGGCGCAGCGACCATCAATGGTTTGTTCGGCTTGTTGTATGACGACGCCGAGAAAGGCGTGAGCTTCCAGATTGCGGCGACGCGCTGCCAGTATCGCGCTTCGCTGAATAACGAGCTGCGCACGACGCCACGTTACGAAACGATCATTCCCGGCGGGCGTACGGGCTGGATGAAGTTGTGGAGTTTCATTGACGCGCCCATCATCGGCGTACAGATCAATCGCAACACGAATGCCGCATCGAATGCAGGCGCGTTCAATCAAGGACACAATTTACACAAGTTGACGTTGACCAATACCGGCAACGTGACGATTCCTATCTTCCCACCGGGCTGTTAAAAGGAAGTACCGCTTTCTCGTACACACGATTGAAGCCCGATTTAGATGTGTTTTCAGTTGTGTGTACGGGAAGGTGGCGAGTCGCGCGCGTGATGTAGCGCGGATTAGTAATCCGCGCTACATCACGTAATCCCATACACCGAGTTGAAACCCGACCTAATTACCTGCCTGTTGCCAAACTAATCGGGCCGCGCCTGACAACGCCGCAGTCGCGCCATCCAGCTTCGCCAAAGCAATGCGACAAGTGCTGGCGTTGTCAGGTGAAGCCCAGCGCGTGGCTTCGTCACGAACTTCCTGCAACCAGGGATTGAGCGCTAGGCCGAGTTCACCTCCGAGAATGACGGCTTCGGGATTGAAGAGCGAAATCAAGTTGGCAAAGCCGCGTCCGAGCCAGCGGCACTGTTCGCTGACGACTTTGAGCGCGAGCGCTTCCCCGCCCCGTGCGGCGCGCAAGATCGTTTCTGCCGTAAGCTGTTCGGGCGAGTTCATAATCAGGCTGCCCAGCATCGTATTCGATTCTCCGCCGTATTCTTCCAACGTGCGGCGCACCAAGGCAGCCTGACCGCATTCGGCATTGACGCAACCTTGTGTTTCGTATTCGTGCCGGAACTCGCTTCCTACCGCCAGCCAACCTGTCGCGCCTGCCCAACCGTCCGCGCCATAAAAAGCGCGACCATCAACAATAATGCCCGTTGTGATGTTGGAACCGAGTTCGACATAAATCGCATGCGATTTGCCGCGCGCCGCGCCCGTCCAGCATTCCGCCGCAGCGAATGCTACGGGCGTCGTATGCAACAACACCGGCAGATTCGCCGTCGTATGTTCGCCGGAATCGGCACACAGCACCGGAATGCCCGCCTCGCCCAGCGCGCGTTCGACTTGGGTGACGAGCGCGACGCGCGTCCAGCCGGGCCAATCCAGCGTGAGGCGTCTGCTGCGCGGGTCGAGGTGTCCGGGGGCAATCATCGAGACGGCTTTGATCGCGGCACTTTTACGCGCTTCGTGTTCGACCAGTTGCGCGCAAGCTGAAACAATCGCCGCCGTAACGCCGCGTGTCGTAGCCTGT
>JABFSD010001169.1 GCA_013140935.1 Acidobacteriota bacterium | reverse complement strand
CAGCGATGTCGAAACCGTCGCAGGCGGCTTGACTGTTTTCGCCGCCGTACCCGCTGGCCTCACGTTGACGAATCTGACGAATACGAATGGCGTGATTTCGGCGAACGTCGCAGCGACTTGTCTCGCCGCGACAGGCGCACAAAACCTTACGCTTACCGTGCGCGACGACGCGGGCGCGACGGCTTCGACGCCAATCGTCATCAATGTCACAGCGAATACGCCACCCGCGTTGGGTTATGCGGCCACTCATTCGCTGAATGCCGGCGCTGCGCTGACGATCAATCCTGCGGTTGCGAGCGATAACGGAACGATTGCGAATTTCGCGGTGCAAAGCGCGGGAACCTATACCGGCGCACTCACTTCAGCACAAACGGCTTGTTGCTGGGCTTCGCTGATGCACATGGGCAAACCATCGAGAGCGTTCCTCTCACCCCTAATCGCACGATTCCGGCGCGCGGGTGTTATCTCGTCGCCGGCCCGGCCTATTCGTTGAACGCCGCCGCCGCGCCCGATCAAACCGTCGCGCAATTGAACACCATCTCGAACCTCGGCGGCGTAGGCGTATTCCGCAACGGCCTCGTTCCCGCACAACGGCTTGATTCCGTCGCCGCCTTTGCGGCGATTACGCCACAAGCCTTTCTGATCGAAACTGATTCGTTGCCCGCGTTGGGCGCAGTGCCGGCTGAACACGCATGGGTGCGCAAAATCTCCGGCACTACGGGCAGCCGCAAGATACGAATCGCAACCAAAATGATTTTGCGCTGGTGGCACCGGTGAGTGAATTGCTCAACGGCGCAATGCCTGTGCCCGGCGCTCCGGGGCCGCAAAACAGCGCATCGCCGTTGGTCAATAACACGGGCCTGCCCGCAGCGTTGTTCAATCCTGCGGTGAATGCGAACAGCGCGCCGAATGTATTGATAGAAAGCGTACCGGTAACGAATGGCGGGATGAATACGGCGAGCTTGCGGGCGCTGAATGCGGGCGATGTGCTGGTCAACGGAAAATCGGTTAAAGGGCTGACGCTCGAAACGCCTCCCTTATAACCCACGGGTGGCGGGCGCAAAAGTGAATGTGCAATTCCGTTGGGGCATCGTGCAAGGCGGCAGCTATCGGTTTTACGTCAATGTCGAAGCGGCCCACTGATTACTGCTTCAACGCGCTGGCAGGCGAACCGCCGCGCTGAAAAATTTCTTGCGCAAATTTCCCATCCCGCCTAGTATCGCGCCGCTTGCTATTCTCACTCTCGAACACTCGCATCCCGCCGTTATCACCCTGAAATGCATAAGCAGAAGCTGTGACCCTATCAACCAATCAAACGCAGATCCTGATGATTGACGACGACACGAAACTCTGTCGGCTGGTCAAAAACTATCTTTCCCCGCGCGGCTATGAAATGGCTTTTGCGCACGATGGTGCGCAAGGGCTGGAGATGGTGCAAACCAGCCACTACCAAGCCGTCATTCTCGATGTAATGCTGCCGGGCATGGATGGTTTCGAGGTCTTGCGGCAATTGCGCAGCGTTTCGACAGTACCCGTACTCATGCTCACGGCTTTGGACGATGAATCAGACCGCATCGTCGGGTTGGAAATCGGCGCGGATGATTATTTGCCGAAAACGTTTTCGACGCGCGAATTGCTGGCGCGGCTGCGGGCGGTGACACGGCGTGCCGCCTTTACGTCCCAAGCTGTCACGTCGCAAGCCCTCGTGCCGACGGTCGCGCCAAACGAATATGTCGCGGGCGACTTGCGCGTGAATGCCGCTTCCCGTGAAGCCTGGCTGTGCCAAGCGTTGTTGCCGCTGACGCCGCTGGAATTCGACCTGCTGCTAAATCTGATGCGCGCGCCGAATCGCGTTTTGAGCCGCCAGCAATTGCTCGACGCCGTAGCGGGCGAACGCGGCTATGAAAATTTCGACCGTTCGATGGATGTGCATATCTCAGCCTTGCGGCGCAAGCTGGGCGATGACGCGAAACAACCGAAATATATTCGCACGGTGCGCGCGGCGGGTTATTTGTTCCTGCCGCAAACGGAGGCCTGAGCCATGCGCCTCTCCCCGCGTTTTACCCCGCGTTTTACCTTGTTTCAGCGCACGATTCTCTGGCTGTTCCTCAACCAGTTGTTTCTAGTCGCGTTGTTCTGGCTGATTCCGCTGCCTTCGTGGTTTAGCCGCCTGCCGCATACGCAACGCTATGACGCCAACCAGCGCATGGAATCGGTGGCGACCTTGCTCGCCGACGAACTCAAAGACAAAACATCGGTCGAACGCGACGCCATCCTGCAACGTTACAGCCGGGCTTATCGCGTGAGTTTTAGCGTATACGACAACGACACCCAAGCGCGTTTGGCGGGTGCGACCGAAACCTTGCCCGAAGCCGCTGTGCGCGAATTACAAACGCCGCCTGAGACACGCCCTATCTTTTCGCTGACGACTTATCACCCGATGCGCTATTGGGCGGGCGCGCGCATTTTGGTTTTCAATCAGGATCGCTTTACTCGCGCGACGTTGTTTGCGTCGTCGGATCAGGCTTCGGGCAACGGATTGTTTTTCGATCCGTGGGGCTGGCTGCTTACGATTGGGCTGCTCAATGTGATTTCGATTTTGTTTTGGCTGCCGTTCGCCATGCACAACACGCGTTTCGTGGCACAGATGACGCGCGTCACCGAACACATCGCCGACGAACATTTCGACGCGCGCGTCAACGAGTCGCGCTCTGACGAACTCGGTCGCCTCGGCAAAGCCATCAATCATCTGGCGACACGGCTGGCGGGTTTCGTCAAAGGGCAGAAACGCTTTCTCGGCGACATCGCGCACGAACTCAATTCGCCGCTTGGGCGGCTGCAATTCGCGTTGAGCGTCATCGAAGACAACGCGACCGACGAGCAATTGCCCGACATTGCCGAAGCGCGTGAAGAAGTCGAGTTGATGTCAAAGCTGGTCAGCGAATTGCTGATCTATGCCCAAGCCGGGTTGAAAACTTCGACAGTCGAACTTGAAACGGTGCAATTGCACGCGCTCGCCCAACAGGTCATTGCGCGCGAAGCCAGCGGCGCGCAAGTTACGCTGGCGCTGGACGAATCGCTCACGGCACACGCTCATCCTGAATTGCTGGCCCGCGCGCTGGGCAATCTCATTCGCAACGCCGTGCGTTATGCGGGCGCCGCCGGGCCGATTACGCTGGCGGGCGCAGCGCAAGGCGATCACATCACGTTGTCACTCAGGGATTGTGGCGCAGGCGTGCCGGAAGCAGCCTTGAGTAAATTATTCGATCCGTTCTATCGGCTCGAAACAGATCGGGCGCGGGCGACGGGCGGCACGGGGCTGGGATTGGCTATCGTCAAGACGTGCATTGAAACCTGTCAGGGCCGCGTGTTCGCGCGCAACCGTCAACCGCACGGACTCGAAATCGTCATCACGCTGCCTGCCATTGCGATTGAGCAGGTAGTCTCGTCACGCTAGGCTCATTGGCTTGCCAAGCTACCATTTCATAATGCGCGCAATCGTTTGCACCGCTGCCGGATCGTCGGGAAAAATCACCGGCAAGTCTTTCGTGCGGCGCGTAGCCTCACCTTGCCGCTCGACCATCACTTTC
>JABFSD010000764.1 GCA_013140935.1 Acidobacteriota bacterium | reverse complement strand
AGCCAGGTGGGCAAGATCTTCACGGTTTATCCTCGCAACGATCAAGAAGCCGTCGCGCTCGCCTCTCGCTTGCACGAATTGACGCGCCGCTTTTCGGCACCCGCCGTTCCTTTCGATTTGCGCTATCGGTCTGGCAGCAATGTTTATTACCGCTATGGCGCTTTCACCTTACAGGAACTGGTGCTGCCCAACGGTGAGCGGGTATCGGCGATCAGGGATTCGCACGGCGAACTCGTGCCGGATGTATGCGCGCCTGAAAAAGCCCAACCCGTTTGGGCGGAAGACCCTTTCGCCGTTGAGCCGCAGCGGTCTCGGCGACAGCTCACCGACAGCCCGCTCAAGACGCGGTTCAAGGTGTTCGGCGCGCTCTCGCAAAGAGGCAAAGGCGGCGTTTATCAGGCCGTAGACATTGCGGCTGATCCGCCGCGTTTGTGTTTGTTGAAAGAAGGACGCCACGCGGGAGAACTTGGCTGGGACGGACGCGATGGACACTGGCGGGTCAAACACGAAGCGCAGGTACTCGCGCGCTTGCGTGACAGCGGCGTGAACGTGCCGCGCGTTTATGCCTCTTTCGAATCGGCGAAAAATTATTATTTGGTGACGGAATTCATTGACGGCGAATCGTTGCACGCGCACTTGCTCCGTTTGCAAAGGCGCATGCCGGTTGCGCGCGCGCTGCGTTACGGCATTCAGCTAGCCGATTTTCTCGCGCAATTGCATGCGGCGGGTTGGGTCTGGCGCGATTGCAAACCGGCCAATCTCATTCTCACGAAACAAGGCGAGTTGCGTCCCCTGGATTTCGAAGGCGCGTGTCTGCTCACGCGACTCGATCCGTTGCCGTGGATGACGCCCGGCTTCACGCCGCCGGAAGGGAACCTCGCTGAGGCATCGGGAAGGCTAGCTGATCTTTATGCACTCGGCACCATTCTCTATTTATTGCTTACGGGTCGCATGCCCGAACCTTTGCCCGCGCGCTGGCCGGCCCGCCAAGAGCGGCGGAACTTGCCTGCCGAGTTATGCGAACTGCTCGCTGAATTGATGAACCCCGCGCCACCTGCGTCTTTGAACGCTCATACCGTTATGCAGCGATTGGCGTCTATTTTGCGCAGCCTAAGCGCAAAATAGCTCGGCCCGCTTCTGCTGCAAACGCTCACTACCGGTAGACATTCACGCCGCCGGAGAAGGCAATTTAAGTCGCGCTACCAGTGTGGTGTAACGGGCGTCCGCACGCAGGTTCGCAAAGATGGGGTCTATGGCGATGTAAGCCAGCGTGGGAAAGTGTTCCTGATAGGCCTGGTCAAGGTAACGGAAGGCATTGTCGTGATCGCCCAGGCCGATGTAAATAATGGCGAACTCTTGTGGCGGGATGTATCTCCTTTTCGAGAGGGCTTCCATTTCTGTCAGCACTTGGCGCGCTTCCTTCATTTTGCCTTGCTTGCCATAGGCATAGCCGAGCGCGGCCCCGGCCAGCGCCGGGTTTTTCTGATAAAGCGTTTGGAAGATGGCGAGCGCCTCTTCGGTTCGTTCACTGCGTTGATAGACCAGGCCGCGCAGGTATTTGGCGTGATCGTAATCCGGTTTTTCCTGAAGCAACTTGTCATAACACGCGATGGCACGGTCATACTGGCGTGAGAGTGACAACGTACGGCAAACGTTCATCACCGAAGGGGCCGAGAAAGGATCGAGTTTTTTGGCGAGTTCGCTTTCCGCAATGGCTTCGTCGCGTCGCCCCAGAATGATGAGCAGGCTTGAATACCAATAGTGGGCCGGGGCGTAATCTGGCTTTAGCGCGATGGCGCGCTGGAATTCCTTCTCGGCTTGTTGCCACTCCCAGTCATATCTGAGATTCACCACCCCCAAGGCCGTGTGCGCCTCGGGCAAATTGTCGTTGAGGGATAAGGCGTCTTTCGCGGCGGCAATCGCTTTCGACATCGCTTCTTCGGTAGGCGTTTTGCCGAACGAAACCGTACTCAATAACACGTAAGAGTCTGCGAGTCCGGCGTGCGCTTGCGCATACAACGGGTCAATTTCGATAGCTTTGGTGAAATGGTGAATGGCGTCATGGATATTCTTATCGGTTCGGTTGCGCCAGTAATATCTGCCGAGCATGTATTGCCGAAAAGCCTGCGGGTTGGTCGTTCCGCGATGGGCCAGCAGATTGCTTTCGCCTTCCGTCCGCAGCCGCAAATTGGCGATGACGCTTTTGGCGATGTCGTCTTGCAAGTCGAGGACTTGGTCTAATTGCAACGCGCGTTCGGTCGACCAGATTCGCGTTCCGTCCTTCACGCTCACTAATTCAGTTTGGAGCGCCCAGCCAGTGCGTCGCCAGAGCAATTTTCCCAGCAGCAGCGTGTCTACGTTCAATTCTTGCCCGATAGTTTGAGGGACGAGGGGCTTGTCTTTATAGCCCGCCACTGAAGTAAAGGCTTTCACTTGCAAATCGGGTAAGGCGGATAACTTTCCGATCAGGCTTTCGGTCAGGCCGTGGGCCAGATATTCGACTTCCTGTCCGACGTTTTCGCCCGCCCGCTCTATGGCAATGGGCAAAACCGCCAGCGTGTGCATCGCGGCGGGAGAAAGCGAACTCACGTTGGTCGCAAGCGGTTGCGGCGAAGAAGGGGAACGAAAATAAACGAAAGCGGGAAGGGCCATCAGCGCCAAAAACGCCAGAAACGCCGCCTGATTCAAGTAGCGCCGAGGTTGCCAGCGCGGCGTATTTTTTTGCTCAAGCAGGCTGAGTTCGTAAAGCAATTCGGTAGCCGAATGGAAGCGCGCAGTTCGATCTTTCTCGAGACATTTATGAATGAGACGTTCGAGTCCGGTCGAAACGCCTGAAGCCAGATTGCGCAACGGCGGCGGCTGAACGGTCAAGATCGCCGAAATGGTTTCTGCGCCGCTGGCTCGCGCGAAAGGATTTTCACCGGCGAAGAGTTCGTAAAGCAGTGTGCCCAGACTGAAAACGTCGCTGCGAAAATCAAGTCGTTCGGCGCGCAACTGTTCGGGCGACATGTAACCGATCGTGCCGATGACCAAGCCGTTTTGCGAAATCTGATTCGCCACGTCTCCAGCGGCCAGATCGCGTGTTTGCTCAACGCTCTTGGCTAATCCGAAATCGAGTACTTTCAGTTGTTCGTTATCGCTGACGATGACGTTTTGCGGTTTGATGTCGCGGTGAATCAGGCCGTGTGCGTGGGCTTCGGCAATCGCCCGCACGATTTGTTCGGCGAACCTGAGTGCCTGTGCGGGCACGGGCGGGCGCTGGCGCAGCCGCACCGCCAGCGTTTCGCCCTCGACATATTGCATCACGATGAAGCTGTGTTCGTCGGCTTCTTCCAAACCGAAAACGGCACAAATGTTGGGATGGTCGAGTCGCGCTACGGCTTGTGCCTCTCTGATCAAACGCCGCCGCGCCCAACTATCGGCAGCCAGTCGCCGCGCCAGAAATTTCAACGCGACCGGTCGTTCCAGCCGCAGGTCTTCTGCCAGATAAACTTCGCCCATTCCGCCGCGGCCTAACAATCGCTCGATGCGATAAGCGCCAATGGTTTGGCCCGCGAGCGAAGCCTGACTTTCAGATGCCAACGCTTTCAGCCC
>JABFSD010000461.1 GCA_013140935.1 Acidobacteriota bacterium | reverse complement strand
CTCATGGACAAGGCGTGCGAGTGAACTACACACGAGGTATCGGCTATGCCGCATCGCATTTCTTTGCAGGTTCGCAATCTCTTCTCTTTCTTCGCTTACTCAGCCAAGACCCGTCTGGTCTATGCAATGGCGGCCTTGCTGGTGATTTCCGGTTCGGTAATTTATTGGAGAGCGCAAGCGAACAGTACGGCTCAGACGCTGCCGTTCACGCAAAATTGGGCAACCATCGCGCAGATTACCGCCAACGACGACTGGTCGAGCGTCGCTGGCATCGAGGGCTTTCTGGGAGACCGCACCGCCTCGGGAACGACTACTGACATTGACCCGCAAACCGTCCTCGATCCGCTCACGACGATTGACGTCATTGCCAACCAAACCAACCCAAACACGAATACCACGGGCGGTGTCGCTGAATTCCACACAACGTCACAGGCTATGCCTGCCAACGCCGATCCGACCATTGCCTTGCAAGGCTCAGGCACGGCCGATCACCCCAATATCATTCTTTACCTCAACACCGTCGGACAAATGAACATCAACGTCGCCTATAACCTGCGCGACATTGATTGTGCGGCTGACAATGCCGTGCAACCGGTGGCGTTACAGTACCGCATCGGCAATTCCGGCAATTTCATCAATCTTTCAGGCGGTTTCGTGGCTGACGCTACGACGGGGCCGAGCCTTTGCACGTTGGTTACGCCGATCAGCGTTATGTTGCCAGCAGCGACGAACGACCAACCCGTGGTTCAGGTGCGCATCATCACCTCCAACGCAAATGGCAGCGACGAATGGGTAGGCATTGACGACATCAACGTCACCGGTGTCAGCATCCCCGTCGTGACCATTACGGCACAAGATTCTTCTGCCGCTGAAGCGGGCAGCGATACCGGCACGTTTCGTATCACGCGCACCGGCGCGACGACGAGTGCGTTAACGGTGAATTACAGCATCTCCGGTTCAGCAATAAACGGAACTGATTACACACCGTCGCTGACAGGCTCGGTGAATATTCCCATCAGCGCCAGTTTCATAGACATTGCCATCACGCCTTTCGATGATATGTTCGTCGAAGGGCCTGAAACCGCCACGCTCACCCTCACCGATACAGCAGACTACAATCTGGGCGCGACCATCAGCGCGGACGTCAATATCGCCGACAACGATACCCCGCCGACCGTTTCAATTAACGCCCAGGATGCCACGGCTTCTGAACCGGGCGCGGATACGGGCACGTTCCGCATCACGCGCGGCGGCCCGACGGTCAGCGCGTTGAATGTGGCGTATACGATTGGCGGTTCAGCGTCGAACGGGACTGATTACATGCCGATGCTCACGGGGACGGTGACGATTCCGATCAACGCCAGTTTCGTAGACATCACCATCACGCCCACCGACGATATGACTGTCGAGGGCAGCGAAACCGTTATCCTGACGGTGACCGATACGATGGATTACGACCTGGGCATGCCTACCAGTGCGACGGTGACGATCACTGATAACGACTTACCGCCTACGGTTTCGATCAACGATGTTTCCAAAGCCGAAGGCGATAGCGGCGACACGATCTTTACGTTCACGGTCACGGCTACCGCAGCGCCGTGTTGCGGCAGCGACGGATTCTTCCTGCTCGTCAACACGATGGACGGCACGGCGACGACGGCGAATAACGATTACGTCGCGCTGGTGAATCAGTTCGTCACCATTTCGCCCGGCAACACGACCGCGACCTTCGACGTAATCGTCAAAGGCGACACGACGATTGAACCGGACGAAACCTTCAAGGTCATACTGGAAGACGCCACGAGTTTCCTGACTTCGCGGAACTCTCAATCCTTACAGCCCTTACAACAACAACTCTCGGAATTCACCATTCTCGACGGCGAAGGTCTCGGCACGATCCTCAACGACGACATCACGTTGATTCACGACATTCAGGGCAGCGTCGAGACGCCCAATTTCGTCGGGCAATCCCGCACGATTCGCGGCATCGTGGTCGGTGACTTTCAAGGGCCGAGCGGCACCGGTTTGCAGGGCTTTTTCGTGCAGGAAGAAAACACCGATGCCGACGCCAATGTGGTTACGTCGGAAGGCATTTTCGTCGTTGACGGAAACACACCCGCCGTCGGAGTCAATGTCGGCGATCAGGTCACCGTGACCGGAACCGTCGCCAATACGAACGGCTTGACGCAGATGACTTCTCCGACAGTGGTCGTCAACAACAGCGGCAACGTATTGCCCACGATCACCAACGTATTGTTGCCGGTAACGACTTCTGCCGCCGTAGATTTCGAGCCGTTTGAAGGCATGCTGGTGCGCTTTACCAATCAAACTTTGTTCGTCACCGACAACGACGATCTAGGTGCGTTCGGCGAGTTGAGTTTGTCTTCGGGCAGCGCGCTTTATATTCCGACCAATGCGATTGACCCGAACGACAATCCGGCTTCGGGCAATACGATTACCGGCAACACCAACGTTGCCGCTGTCACGGCGCAACAAACCGCCAATAACAAAAACCGCATCATCCTCGACGACGGCAAGGGCGGATCGAATCCGAGCCCGTTGCCTTTCATCGGCGCGGGTACGAATGCCACGGTGCGGCGCGGCGACAGCGTAGCCAATCTCACCGGCATCATGAGTTTCGGCTTCAGCAACTATCGCATCTAGCCTACGGCGACAGTGACCTTCGCGGCGACCAATCCGCGCCCGGCAGCGCCCGCTTCGGTCGGCAGCGCCACGCTGAAAGTCGCTTCGTTCAATGTCGAAAACTATTTCGTCGGCCCGCCCGACCCAACCGGACGCGGCCCCAACAACGCGACGGAACTCGTACGCAAACGCGATAAGGTCGCGGCGGCGATCAAAGGCTTGAATGCCGACGTCGTCGGATTGATCGAATTGGAAAGAGGCACGTCTGCCGTTCCCAATGACGCAGTAAATGACCTCGTCGCGGCACTGAACGCGGTTGACGCTCCTAACACGTGGGCTGCGGTCGCGACCCCGGCGGCGGTTTATTCCGTCCCCGTCGGAACCGACACTGAAATCAAATCAGGGATGATCTATCGCACTAACAAAGTTTCGCTGTCGGGCGCTTCGTTCACCGATACGACCGCCGCTGTCGGCACCTATAGCCGCGCGCCGATTGCGCAAACCTTCACCCAACTTTCCAACAGCGAAAAGTTCACGCTGGTCGTCAATCACTTCCGCTCGAAGAGTTGTCCAGGCACGGGCGTTGATGCGGATGCGGGCGACGGGCAGGCTTGTTTCAATGGTCGCCGCCGCACCCAGGCGCAAGCGGTGCAAGCCTTCGTCAACACGACCATCGTCCCGATTGACCCCCATGTGTTGATCGTAGGCGACATAAATGCTTATCGGCAGGAAGACCCGGTTGATGTGTTTCGCGCGGCGGGTTACAGCGACGTCATCGGCACGTTTGTTCCGTCTTCCTTTAGTTCAGGCAATCAACTCAGCGCAGCGCCTGAAGAAGTGTTAGCGCCGAGCAGCCAATACTCATTCACGTTCAACGGCGAAGCCGGTTTGCTCGATCACGCTTTTGCGACCAGCCATCTGGCGAATCTGATTACGGGCGCGACGATCTGGCATATCAACGC
>JABFSD010000524.1 GCA_013140935.1 Acidobacteriota bacterium | reverse complement strand
GAAATACGTTCATAAGGCTTCTTGATAAGAGTGAATTTCAGGAAGCCGGATTGTGGCACAAGATGGCTTCTTGTGCCACATCACGAATCGTCAACGCAGACTGGCACGCAAGGCGGCAAGGTCGCGTCCACGGTCGCTGAAATGAAGCAGCAGATTGCGTGACAACAACGCGTTCGCATCGGCTCCGGCAACAGCTTTTTGCAGGTGCGCGCGTTGCATGGCTTTGTCGTCATAACGAATCACTGCCGCCGCGAATTCCATCGCGGAGTCATGATTGCGCATCGCAATGGCTTTTTGCACTTGAGCATAGCCATTCGGGAGTGTGGTCGTTTCGTTGCGCGGGGCCGCGTTCTTCCAGGTCTCGACGAAATAGCCTGCGTCAAAGACCGCGAGGGCTTCGCCTGCTTGGGCGCGATCCTGCAAGCGCGCCAGCAAGGCGTTGGCGATCTTGCCGTCGCGCACGGTGTAACCGACCTCTTTGTCATAACGCGCCCATACCGAATAAATCACCGCGCGCCGCAAAGTTTCCATTCTTACGATGACAGGCACATCAGGCGTGAGCAGCGCCAGCGTATCGTCGGCCAGCCGGTTCAAATCGTAATCGGTTTTGATGTCGCGCCATTCTTTGCCATTCCACGGCAACGATTTTGCGTTGCCGATGTCGTAAGGATGGCAAATCAACGGCGGCCCGGCTTGCGCTTCCTGATAGACCGACAAAACGATCCATACGATCAACGTAATCAGACGATAAGGTTTTTGTGACATAACGATCCCTCCTTTTGAGATGTGGTTAATTGAGAGTGTGAACGAAAAAGGGTTACTGCGTGGCGGATGGCACTGGCCCTTTCCAGATGCGCCACCAGCTTGCGCTGTCGAGTCCGAGCAAATCCCACAAGGCGTCAATCATCACGCGGTCGCCTTGCAATACACCCGCGCGCGTGACGTGCGGTGGCGCGGTGACGAGCAAAGTCAGACGGTCATACACGCGGCCACGGTCTTCGCCCTGCGTACGCGTGAGCAAATGCCAGAGCGTCAGCGCGTCTTTTCGTCCCGCTACTTTCAGGACGGTGGTTAAAGCTGCGGCGCGCGCTTCGCTGTCAGCCGGTGACGTATCGAATTGCGCGAGCGATTGCTTAAATATTTCTTCGGTAAATTCAAAATAAGGCGTACCTGGCCCGAATCCAGGCCGCGTGATGCACATCGCGGCGGCGGGTACGAACGATTCGATGCCGTTTAATTCAAACGCGACCCAACCCGTAGTGACGCGCAAGACGCTTTGCCCCGCGTCGTCAACTTCCAAATCGTAAGCGCAGCCCAAATCCACCGCCGTTGCCGAAGGCGTGTTCACATAAAACAGCTTCGGCGGAGCGTAGATATAAGCGTGTATCTTGCCGCGTTTCATCGCCAGCCGATGTTCCGTCGCTTGCGCCGTGACTAGTTGCATTTCGGTATTCGGCTCGACTTTGACGAATCCGATTTCGCCTACGCGAACGAGCGCTTGCGACGTGGCGTCGGTTTGCAACCAGTCACCGGGCGTAAACTTGCTCCCTCTTTCTCCTGGATTGACGGCTTGTGTGCCTACGCGGGGCGTGCCTGCGAGTCGCGTTACTTGCCACGAGGGGCGTGTAATTTGACGGTAAACCCATACCGAACTGACGCAGCACATCAGCAACGCGGCGGCTCCGGCAAAAGCCAGTCGCGGCGTGAACGGCCAGCGTTGCTTGGTTTGCGGCAAACGTTGTTCAACAGCGCGCCACAACGAAGCAGGCGCGTCTTGCAACGGCAGTTGCGCAAACAGCGCGGCGCTTTGTTGAATCGCTTCGAGTTCAGCGCGACACGTTTCGCATTGCGCCAGATGTTCCGTCACACGTTGCGTGTCGGGCGCAATCAGTTCGCCGTGATGATAAGCCGCGAGTTGTTCGCTTACGTGATTCATACTGCCTTGCCGCGCCAGCCGACCAGCTTGATTGCTAATGCTTTGTGGCCGCGACTCATCCGTGAAGCCACCGTGCCCATCGAACAGTTCAACGCCGCCGCGATTTCTTCGTAAGAAAAATCGGCGAAGTATTTCAGCAACAGCGCCATTCTGATCGGCGGAGCCAATTCGTCTAACGCCGCGCGCATCGCGGCAGAAAGCTCATGTTGCGAAATGCGCACGTCTTGCAAGGGCGCGACCGGCGGCAGCACATCGTCGGCGCATTCTTCTTCGTCGTCATCGCGCCGCCATAAATCGCCAAACCCTAAAGACAAAAAGCGGCGCGACTTGCGCTGTTCGTCCAGACAAACGTTCACGACCAGCCGATAAAGCCAAGTCGCAAACTTCGCGTTGTGACGAAACTGCGATAAAGACGAAAAGAGCTTTAGGAAAACCTGTTGGGCGATATCTTGTGCCGTCGCTTCGTTGCCGGTGTAATGCAGCGCAATCGTCCAGACGCGCGCCTGATGCAACTCAAACAACTGACGAAACGCTTCACGGTCGCCCTGTTGGCAGGCGACGATCAATTCGGTTTCGTAATCGGAATGGGTCATCAGGTGCGTCTCATCGGTGTATTCGCGTTACAGAGGGTTAGACGTGGCAGGTGGTGAGTTTCTTCCCGGATGGCTGAAAAAAATGGCGGCTGATGAGAGTTATGGGCGCGATGAGAGTTATGAGAGTACCTTAGTTCCCATAGCTCTCATCCCTCCCATAACCCTCATCAGCCTCATCAGAACTCACCGGTATATTCCGCGAGCATTGCGCAAAGCTGATCTATCGCGCCCGTCACCTCGCGTCCCGCACCGACATAATTATTCCCATAAAAACTGACGATCAAGGTCTGCCCATTCGTCGTAGTGAGATAACCCGACAGCGCATTCACATAAGTCAGCGTACCGGTTTTCGCGCGCAGATTGCCTTCTGCCGCCGTGCCTTTCATGCGGCGTTTGAGCGTACCGTCAAAGCCTGCGACGGGCAGCGATTCGCGGAAGACGGTCGCGTGCGGATGCGTGCGCATGAACTCCAACAACTGTGACGTAGCGCGCGGCGTCACCAAATCAGACCGCGATAAACCTGAACCATCACGCAAACTCAGCGGCGTGATATTGACGCCGGCTTTCGTCAAGAACTGTTTGCGCGCTTCGTTCGCCTTTTCAAACGTAGGCTTCGGTCTGCCGTAATCATCAAGCTCGTGCGGCGCATTTATCACGCCGAGTTGCCGCAGCATCAATTCGGTGTGCAAGTTCTGGCTCGGCTTGTTGACGACTTTCAGCAACGTCGCCAGCGGTTGCGATTCGACAAAGGTAAACTCAGTCAGCTTGCTCGCGTCGAATGGATTCGTCACACGATCAATGGCGTTCAGCGTTTTGACTTTGCCGCGCACCTGAATGCCGCGCCGTTGCAGCGCCTCTTTCAACAAGGTCGCCGCATACGCCGCAGGTGAATGAACGGCAATCTCTACGTCGAATTCAGCCGCGTTGCGGGGAATCGTGCCGAAAAATTCGAGCGTATCGCCGTCGAGTTGACGATGGATTCCGATGCGCGTGCGCCCGTCTGCACTAGTCTTGGCGTGATTGATGATCGTAGGGAAAGCTGTTTGGGGGCGGGTGCGAATCACGGGCGCGTCGCC
>JABFSD010000806.1 GCA_013140935.1 Acidobacteriota bacterium | reverse complement strand
CGATGTACCGGCTTCGGTTACGACTGCCGAACTCAAACAACTCATCGAAGGCGTGCGGTTCATCGAACGCGCCTTGCACAATCCCGTCAACAAAACCTCGATGGCGAACGATCTGGCCGAGATGAAACGCATCTTCGGCAAGAGCCTGTTTGCCGCGCGCGAACTGCCTGCCGGTATGAAAATCACGTTCGATGATCTCGCGTTCAAGAAACCCGGCACGGGCATTCCGGCGTCGCGTTACGCCGAATACGTCGGACGCACACTTGCGCGCGCCGTCACTACCACCATCCCTTTAGCGGAGGAAGATTTTGAATAAGCGCAAAGTTTGCGTCGTACTCGTTGACCGCGCGAATTACGGACGCCTCAAACCCGTGATGCACGCGCTGAAAGACCGCCCTGAACTTGAATTGCAAGTCGTCGCCGCCGGTACGATGGTGCTCGAACGTTTCGATCAACCGGTCAACGTCGTCCGCAACGACGGTTTCACCATCAACGGCGAAATCTTTATTGAGTTGGAAGGCTCTACGCCCGCGACGATGGCGAAATCAGTGGGCTTTGGCGTAGTCGAATTCGCCAGCGAATTCCAACGCCTCAAGCCCGACTTAGTCTTGCTCATCGGCGACCGTTACGAAGCGTTGGCCGCCGCCATCGCTGCGGCGTATATGAACCTGCCGCTCGCGCACATTCAGGGCGGCGAAGTTTCCGGCTCGATTGACGAAAGCGCGCGCCACGCCATCAGCAAGTTCGCGCAGTTTCATTTTCCCAGCACACAACGCGCGGCTGACTATTTAATTCGCATGGGCGAAGACCCCGCGAACGTACTCGCCATCGGCTGCCCGTCGAGCGACATCGCGCGTACGCTCGACCGCACGCTCACGCACGACTTGTTACATCGCGGCGGCGGCGGCGCGACCATTGATGTCACGCAACCTTTCCTGCTCGTGCTGTTTCATCCGACGACGACTGAGTTCGGCGGCGAACGCAATCAGATGGAAGCGATGCTCGAAGCGTTACGACGTTTGGCGATGCAAACCGTCATGCTCTGGCCCAACATTGACGCGGGTTCCGATCACATCAGCAAAGCGATTCGCTCGTTTCGCGTCAATCACAACCCTGCTTGGTTGCGCACCGTGACCAATTTCACGCCCGTTGATTATCTGAGAGTGCTGGGCAATGCGGCCTGCGCGCTGGGCAATTCATCGAGTTTCGTACGCGACGCGAGCTATTTCGGCACGCCCGTCGTACTCGTAGGTCGTCGTCAGGAAGGCCGCGAAACCGACGAACACGTCATTCGCACCGCGCCGCTGCCTGACGATATCGAACGCATCGCGCGCCAACATCTCGCGCACGGACGTTACGCGCCCAGCACGCTTTACGGCGATGGTTACGTCTCTGAAAAAATCGCCGAAGCCGTGGTCAAGTTGCAGCCTTATATTCAAAAGCGGCTGCATTACATTTACGACGAAATCTGATGCGCGTTTTAGGGCTTATTCCAGCGCGCGGCGGGTCGAAAGGCGTACCGCGCAAAAACATCAAGCCGCTCGCGGGCCAGCCGCTGTTGGCTTATACGGCAGAAGCCGCGCTCACCGCTCAACATTTATCGCGTGTCGTACTTTCGACCGATGACGAAGAGATTGCCGAAGTCGGACGCGCCTGTGGATTGGATGTGCCTTTCCTGCGCCCTGCCGAACTCGCGCAAGACACGACGCCGACCTTGCCCGTAGTGCAACACGCGCTGCGTTGGCTAATGGAGCAAGGCGATTCATTCGACGCGGTTTGTCTGCTGCAACCGACCAATCCGTTGCGGCGCGCGGCGGACATTGACGCTTGCATCGCATTGCTCATCGAACAGCGAGCCGACACCGTATTCACGATGTTGCCCGTACCCGCCGACCACAATCCGCATTGGGTGTATTTCAAAAGCGAAGGCGGCGCATTGCGTTTGGCAACTGGCGAAGCGACACCGATTCAGCGACGCCAACTGTTGCCGCCCGCGTTTCATCGTGAAGGTTCGGTTTACGTCACGCGCACTGAAATCGTGCTGGAACAAAACAGTCTTTACGGCGCGCGCACTTTAGGTTTTGAAATTGCCCCTTCGCGCAGCGTCAACATTGATACGCCAGACGATTGGGCGAAAGCAGAACGCCTGTTGTCTCCCATCTCTCTTATTACTCCCATCACTCCCATCGGCTGAAATCCATGTGCGGCGTCATCGGTATCATTAGGGGCATCATCACCAATAACCAAGCCATCGAACCGCGCCTCGCGCGCATGATCGCGCGCCAGCATCATCGCGGCCCCGATGCGCAAGGCAGTTTCACGAGTGCGCACGGCAATGTCGCGCTCGGACACAATCGCCTGAGCATCATTGACCTCTCAGAACTCGGTCGCCAGCCAATGACAAATCATGACGGCACAATCGTCATCGCCTTCAACGGAGAGATTTATAATTACCGCGAATTGCGCCGCGAACTCGCTGACTATCCTTATCGCAGCCAATCTGACACCGAAGTCATGCTCGCCGCTTATGAACGTTGGGGCACGGCTTGTCTCGATCATTTCATCGGCATGTTCGCGTTGTTGTTGTGGGATGAACGCAAACAAACGTTGTTTGCCGCGCGTGATCGTTTCGGCGTCAAGCCGCTTTATTACGCGACGGCGGAAGACGGCGCACTACTGTTTGCCAGCGAAATCAAAACGCTGCATGCCGCAGGCATCGCGCGCACGCCTGACACAACCGCATGGGCAACTTATCTAAAGACCGGTCTTTACGATCATTCGTCGCGCACTTTCTGGCAGGGCGTATCTTCGCTGCCCGCCGGTCATTCGCTCACGTGGCACAACAACCAGATCAAAATCGAAAAGTGGTACGACTTCGCCGACCTTGCCAATGCGCCGCTCGACGCACGTTCGCACGAAGAAGTCATCGCCGAATATCTCGACCTGCTCACCAACAGTGTCAGCCTGCGCTTTCGCGCCGACGTGCCCGTAGGCATCAACCTCAGCGGCGGACTCGATTCATCCACGCTGCTCGGCCTGGTGCAGCGCGTGCAAGGCGCTGACAGCGCGGTCAAGGCATTCACGTTCACGACGGGCGATGACAATTACGATGAATTGCCATGGGTGCGACAGATGCTCGCGCACACGCGACATCCGATCAGCGTATGCCAACTCAACGCCAGTGAAGTGCCCGCGCTGGCGGCTTCAGTGCAAGCGCATCAGGACGAACCTTTCGGCGGATTGCCTACGTTGGCGTATGCCAAAATCTTTGAACGCGCACGACAAGAAGGCATCATCGTGTTGCTCGACGGACAAGGCATGGATGAACAGTGGGCGGGCTATGACTATTACCGCCGCGCGTTGTCGCCCGAACTGTTAGTCCCCGCGAGCATCGTGCAAGGCTCGAAAGATTCCCCCGTGCGGCCTGAATGTTTGACGGCGGATTTCGCGGCGTTGTCAGAGACAGCGAACTATCCCAAACCTTTTCCCGATGCGTTGCGCAACTTGCAATACCGCGACATTCGCGTGACGAAAATTCCGCGCGCGTTGCGCTTCAATGACCGCGTTTCGATGCGGGCTTCGACGGAATTGCGCGAACCGTTCTTAGA
>JABFSD010000460.1 GCA_013140935.1 Acidobacteriota bacterium | reverse complement strand
GATTTTGTCTTTGAACATCTTGAGCATGCGGTCGGTGATGAGGAATCCGCCGACGAGATTTATCGTCGCCGAGACGACGGCAATGAAGCCGAGCGCCGTGCTGAGCGTGCTGTGTTTCGCTCCGGCAGTGACGATTGCGCCTACGACCGAGATGGCCGAGATCGCATTCGTCGCCGACATCAACGGCGTATGCAACAGCGGCGGTACGCGCGAGATCACCTGATAGCCGAGAAACGCGGCCAATGCGAAAACATAAAGGGAACCGATTAAGGATTCTGGTGACATAGAAATATTCTCCAAACGTAGCGCGGACTTCAGTCGGCGAACGTAGCGCGGACTTTAGTCGGCGCAAACTTAAATCACACCCTGCAAGCGCGGATGCTTCGCCTCACCTGCATGAACCGCGCAGGCTGGCCCGACAACGTCATTCGTCAAATCAACTTTCAATGCGCCGTCCTGAATCATCTCGCTCAAAAACGTAGTCAAATTGCGCGAATATAACTGACTGGCATTGACCGCCAACGTCGCTGCCAGATTGAGCGGAGCCATAATCGTGACGCCGTGCGCTTCAATCGTTTCGCCCGGCTTGGTCAACGCGCAGTTGCCGCCGGTCGCGCCCGACAAATCAATAATCACCGAACCCGGCTTCATCGCTTTGACAGCGTCTTCAGTAATCAACAACGGCGCAGCCCGTCCCGGCACGGCGGCTGACGTGATGATGCAATCAGTGGCCTTCGCCGTCTTGGCGATAAGCTCACGGCTTTTATTCATCGTCTCTTCGGTGACTTCTTTCGCGTAACCGCCCGCGCCTTCCGCCGATTCGCCGCCCATATCTACTTCGAGAAATTTCGCGCCGAGTGAACGCACCGCTTCACCCGCCGCCGCGCGTACGTCAAAGCCTTCGACGACCGCGCCCAAACGCCGCGCCGTCGCGATGGCTTGCAAACCTACTACGCCCGCGCCGATGACTAAAACTTTCGCGGGCGGAATCGTCCCCGCCGCCGTCGTCATCATCGGGAAGATGCGCGGCAAATGTTCAGCCGCCAGCAGCACGGCCTTGTATCCGACCAGTGCCGCCATCGAAGACAGCGCATCCATCGCTTGTGCGCGCGTCGAGCGCGGAATTAGTTCGACGGGAAAGGCCGACACGTGTCGCGCGAGCAATGGCTTTAAGGCTTGCGGTTCGTCGAGCGGTTTTAAGAATCCGATCAACACCGCGCCGCTTTTGAGCGCGTTGAGGTCGCTTTCGTCGGGACGATTGACCGCGAGCAACACGTCGGCATTCGCCAATAGCGTCGCGCGGTCGCGGCTAATCGTAGCGCCCACGGCTTCGTAATCGGCATCACTTGCGCCGGCGGCTGCGCCCGCGCCGCTCTCGATGCTGACGGCGGCCTTCATGCCGACGAGTTTTTTGACGGACTCAGGCACGAGCGCGACGCGCGCTTCATCGGCCTGCGTCTCTTTCAAGACGGTGATTTGCATATTTTTTTTCGCTTTGATGAATGGAGAGAAATGGCGAATACCGCTGCCACAACACCACTGATCGAACGCTCCCGCGTTGTGCCAGGTTTACTAAACCAGCACGGATTTCCCGCCGTATTCGCAGCCACGCCAGGTTTCAGTTCAGTTTACGAGGTCGCGTCAATGTGTAATTCGCGCGACTTCCGCTACTTACTGCTACTGCCAGAAGCCGCCGGTTTGGCTTTCTGGCTGGCCGGTACGTAATCGAAAAATCCGTTCACCATTTCTTCCCACGTCTGTTCGCCGAAGCGCACGGCAATGTTCGGATTAGGATTCTGCGGATTTTTCGTCGAGTTATCGAAATGCGCGATGCCTTCGATTTTCGTGCCTTTGGGCAAGTGAATCGGTTTCTTCGGATAGTAATAAACCTGCCAGCCGAAATCGTAACGCGGTACGCTCAACAGAATTTCAGAATGTCCGTCGGGATAGATTGCGCGGTAGAGATAATCTTTGCCGCGCAAATGCATGTGCGGCATCAGGCTGACAATCTCTATGTCTTCTTCGACCGGATAAGTGACTTTGATTTCGTGATTCTCGGCGTTGGGCGGAATCGAAAAGTTCGCCGACCAGGCGGCGGTCGTCGTGATGACTTGATTCACGGGCGCTTTGGCGAATTTCAATCCGATGATCGAACGGTCTTTCGTCACCTTGCCGCTCGGCGTGTAATGCATTTGAAAAACAATGTTCGACCCCGCCTTGATAAGTTTCGCCGTACCCGGTTGCGCCATAAACGGCGTTTGTCCCGGCGACAACGCGCCTAACAATCCTGTGCCGATGTCCTGTTTCGTCGGACGTTCTTTCGGGTCGCGCACATACACGACGATGTGATGCACGACCGATAAATCGCCCGCGCGCGCTTCCATCGCGGCGATGTATTTGTCTTCTTTGAAATTTGAGGGAACGGTGAAATACATATAAGGCACAGTGCCTTCAGCGGGCACGGTGAAAGTTTCCGGCATGTCAAAGGTCACGTCGGGTTCGCCGATTTGCCAGCCCGAAGCGAACTTGGGCAAAGGTGGCATCGCTTTCGGATCGCCTTCGGGAGCGCCTTGGTCTACCCACTTGGTGATGAGCGTGATGTCCTGTTCTGAAAGGCGGCGGTCGTTCGTCCATTCGCCGTGTTTGGGGTCGGCGTGCCACGGCGGCATTGTGCGGCTGGCGACTTGTTCACGAATCGCCTTCGCCCACGGACGCACCTCTTTGTAACTGGTCAATGACATCGGCGCGATTTCGCCCGCGCGATGACAACTGGCGCAATGATTGAAAATGATCGGCGCGATATGTGTGGTGAACGTAGGCGCGCCAACACTTAATTTGGCATTGGGTTTGGCGTTGCTGGAAGCGGTAAACGCTAAGGCCGCGACTAAGCCGGTAAATAAAACGAGTGCGAACAAACGGGTCTTCATCGTAAGGACTCCTCTCAAGGTGTTGATGGTACGGGATGCGCGAAATGCGCGATTGACGGGACGCATCTTACTGTCACGACGCTGTCAGCCACAATGCCGCAAGCGAGTTGCTTGCACTTTCAAGTCCTGACTAGAATGCGCCCGCTATTGCATCAGTGGGCCTTCGCCACAAAGAAGCACAAAAACCACAAAAAATCTGGGGGTGAAGTTTTATGGCAGATCGTTTTACGACGGATGATGAAGTGATGAAACTCTGCGATGTGGTACGCGAAACGGCTTTTGCCATTCACGAATATCTGCGCAGCGGGCATCTCGAAAAGGTTTATGAAAACGCGCTGGTCAGTCGCTTACGCAAGCAAGGCTTGAAGGTCGAGCAGCAAGTCCCGCTGACGGTTTACGACGAAGACGTTACGCTGATTGGCAGTTTTATCGCGGATCTGTTTATTGAAGACGTATTGGTCGCCGAGATCAAAGCCTGCAAAGGCCTCGTGGATGAACACACAGCGCAACTACTGGGATATTTACGCGCTGGTCGAATGCGGCACGGCGTACTCATTAATTTCGGCGCGGCAAAATTTCAGATGAGAAAATACGCGAACTGACCCAGAATTGATTTCGCCACAAAAAAGCACAGAAGCCACAAGAAGCAGTTAAAAGCCTTAAGATGTTTTTGTGTCTTCTGTGC
>JABFSD010000093.1 GCA_013140935.1 Acidobacteriota bacterium | reverse complement strand
CCGCAACAGCAATATCAAAAACAGTTGATTGATGTTGCGCGTCAGGCGACGTTCTCACCGGAGTTGCGCTGGCTGCTGGCGTTGGATGATCCGCTCAATGACGAACTGGCGAAGCTCGACATTCCCAAGAGCGCGTTTATGCGCAAGAACGATTATGGCAAACCGTAACGACACAGCGCCCGTGCGCGCGGGCGAAGAACTCGACTGGCAAAAGCTCGAAACCTATTTGCGCGAACATCTGCCTGCGCGAATGAGTGACGTGACGCTTGATCTCAACGCACCTTTCGCTGTCGAACAATTTCCCGGCGGACATTCAAACCTGACCTATTGCGTCAAATTCGGCGGACGCGAATTCGTGATGCGGCGGCCTCCGTTCGGGCCGGTAGCTCCGACGGCGCACGACATGCCGCGCGAATATCGGCTGCTTGCGGCGATTCATCCGGTGTTTGCGCTCGCGCCTGAACCATATCTATTGTGCGAAAACACTGAGGTGATGGGCGCTCCGTTTTATTTGATGGAGCGGCGCAACGGCTTGATCTTGCGTCACCAGATTCCGCCTGAGATGGGCGATGACTTATCACTGCGGCGACGCGTGAGCGAGAGCATGGTGGATACGCTCGTAGCCTTGCACGCGGTCAACATTCACGAACACAACCTCGCGGTTATTGGTAAACCAGTCGGTTTCGTCAAACGCCAAGTCGAAGGCTGGGCCAGTCGTTGGGAGCGTTCAAAGACTTCTGACGTGCCGCAAATGACCGAACTCGCCGCGTGGCTCATTGCGCATCTGCCTGCCGAACCCGCGCAACACACGCTCGTGCATAACGATTTCAAACTCGACAACACGATGCTCGCGGCGGACGACCCGACGCGCATCGTCGCCGTGTTGGATTGGGAAATGTGTACGGTAGGCGATCCGCTGATTGATGTGGGCTTGTTGCTTTGTTATTGGCCGCAAGCGGGCGACCCGCCGATTTTGACCGGATCGCTTTCGCCCGTGACGATGCAACCGGGCTGGTTCACGCGCGACGAAATCATTGCGCGTTATGCCAAGGGAAGCGGACGCGATTTGTGGGGCATTGATTACTATTACATCTTTGCGATGTTCAAACTCGCGGTCGTGTTACAACAAATCTATTATCGCTATTACGTAGGCCAAACCCATGACGAACGCTTTAAGGATTTCGATCAGCGCGTCGCGGCGTTGATTCATACGGCTTACGACCTGATGCAAAAGCAGTGAATAACACATCAGAAAATCTGGCGACGAAGTTGTTGCGCGCGGTGCTGGCAAAGACCGGCTTGGAAGTCGCGTTTGTTTGCGTGGTCGCTACGGTAGCGGCGTTTCACAACGCGAGTCCGCTGTTGCGCGGCGCGATTGACGCCGCCGGCCAGACGCACGTCGCAGGCTGGGCTTACGATCCGCTGACGCCGAAGTCCGCGTTAGAGGTGCAGCTTTTCATTGACGACCGCTTTGTGCGTACCGTTCGCGCCGATCAGGCGCGTCCTGATTTGGTGAAAGCCGACGTGACGCCGACGGCGGCGCATGGCTTTTCTTTTGAATTGACAGATGTTTCTTTATCGCCCGGCAAACACGCGGCGCAGGTCTATGCCTTGCGCAATGCGGCGGGCAGAAACAAAGCATTGATTCCACTGAGCAAAGAACCGATTCCGTTTGCAGTAAGTCGCTAATCCATCAACTCACCTGAAATCACTATGAAACTGACCCTTTTTGTTTTGAGCGCGACGCTATGGTTGACGCTCTCTTCTCCCCTGACAGCACAAACCGCCGCCCCGACTGACGGCGTAGTGCGCGCCATCAAAGCGCCGCGCAACCCCTTGCCAAGCGAGGCCGATTCGTTGGGCGTGAATAAGTTTTCGTTTTTCGTTTACGGCGACACGCGCGGACGGCGGGATGGTTACGAACCGCAAGCCGAACATTCGATGGTCGTCAATGCGATGGTGCAACACGCCAAGCGGCTCGAAAAGACTTTTTATCCGTTGCGCTTCGTCATTCAATCAGGCGACGGCGTAGCCAACGGGCGCATTCCCGCGCAATGGAATATCAGTTACACCGACATCATCAACAAGCTCACGCAAGACGCGGGCGTGCCTTATTACCTCGCGCCGGGCAATCATGATCTGACCAGCGCCGACGTGCATGAAGACGCGCAACGCCAGATCGGCTTGCGCAACTTTTACGCCGTGAATGCCGAGTTGCTGCCGCGCGAAGGTTCGCCGCGACGGATGGCGGGCTATCCGGTGTTTTCTTTCGCCTATGGCAATACGTTCGTAATCGGCTTCGACTCGAACATCGCGGGTGACGAGAAACAGTTCGATTGGGTGAAGAGCCAACTTGAAGGTTTGAATCGCGCGCGTTTCACCAACGTCATCACTTACGCCCATCATCCGGCGTTCTCTTCCGGCCCGCACGGCGGCGCGCATGTCGAGAAGCAAACGCAAACCATCCGTGACCGTTATATGCCGCTCTTTCGCCGCCATCACGTCAAAGCCTTTTTCGCCGGGCACGAACATTTCTTCGAGCATTGGGTCGAGCATTACGAAGACGTGATGGGCAAACAACGGCTCGATCACATCACCACGGGCGGAGGCGGTGCGCCGCTTTATGCTTACGCAGGCGACCCCGACATTCGGCCTTATGTGAAGCAATACGAAATGGAAAAAGTCCAACTCGAACGCCTCGCCAAGCCGCCTTATGAACCGGGCGACGGCGCGTTTCATTACGTCCACGTTCGTGTAGACGGCGAACACCTGAGCATGGAAGTCATCGGCGTAGACTGGGGGCGCGATTACCGTCCCTATCGCAGCAACAAAATGGATTTATCGAATCAGGAGAAATAATTCGCGTATGGCAAAACTAAGTGTCTTTCCCAAAGGCTTCATGGACGACCTGTGCGTTCACAAAACCATGTCGTTATTCGATTGGCTCGATCTCGCCGCCACGCTCGACGTAGACGGCGTGGAAATGTATCCGGGCTTCTTCGCCAACTTCGAGCCTGATTACCTAGCGCGGATCAAACAGCACGCTGATAGCAAGGGCTTGGCGATTCCGATGATGTGCTGTTCGCCCGATTTCACCCAACACGACGCGACGGCGCGCGCAGCGGAACTCGAAAAAGAACGTTTCTGGATTGACCTGACCGCGCAACTCGGCGGGCAATATTGCCGCGTGTTGTCAGGACAGCGCCGTGATGACGTGTCGCGCGCAGACGGCGTGCGTTACACCGTCGAATGCATCAACGCGGTGAGTCCTTACGCGGCGGAACGCGGCATCGTGTTGAATATGGAAAACCACTACAAAGACGGTTATTGGAAGTATCCCGAATTCGCGCAACACCTGCCGGTCTTTCTCGACATCATCAATCATCCGACCTTGAAAGATTCGCCGTGGTTCGGCGTGAATTTCGATCCGTCGAATTCGATCATCGGCGGCGAAGACCCGCTCGACGTGCTGGCCGCCGTCAAACACCGCGTCATCACGATGCACGCCTCTGATCGCTATCTCATCAGCGGTACGATTGAGGATTTGAAATCGCAAGACGGCTCGTTGGGTTACGCCAAAAATCTCAAACACGGCGTCATCGGCAAGGGACTGAAC
>JABFSD010000384.1 GCA_013140935.1 Acidobacteriota bacterium | reverse complement strand
CGTAAGGCTGATTGTCGAGCAGCGTCCAAGTCTTGCCGCCGTCTTGCGTGAAGGCGGCGGCTTGCGCTCCGTCATCGGGCTTTTGGTAATCGCCGCCGACGATCATCCCGACCTTGTCGTCTTTGAACACAATCGAGAACGCACCGGCCGCCGTGCCGTCTTTGCGCAACGGCGTCGCGCTCACTTGCCACGTTCTGCCGCGATTCGTCGAACGATAGACGCGAGCCGTGTTTCCGCCTGAAACCAGAAAGGCGTTTTGTTTGCCTTGCGTAATGAGACACGTACCGCTTGCCGCAAAACCGCCTTCGCCCGCGAGGGCTTCGGGCATCGCGGTTTTCTCAATCGAACGCCATGACTTGCCGCCATCATCAGTCGTGAGAATCAGGAAGCGTCCATTAACCGGATCACTCATCGCCAGTCCGTGATCTTTGTCCCAAAACGCGATGGCATCGAAGAAGGCTTGTTCATTGGTGTTTTGATAAGACAGCCACCACGTCTTGCCACCATCGGTAGTTTTATAAATCCGCGAAGCCGCGCCGTTGCCGATGCTCAAGATGTAAGCCGTCTTTTCGTCGAAGGCTTCGATGTCGCGGAAGTCGAGCTGGTCGGCTTCTAGTTTATCTGCGGTGGGCACTTGAATGACATCCCACGTCGCGCCGCCGTTGATGGTGCGCAAGACCGTACCGCCCGTGCCGCTCGCCCAAACGACGTTAGCGTTGACGGTGCTGAGGCCCCGCAACGAAGCCGTCGTTTTGATTTCCTGCATCGTCCATTGCGCAGCCGTGCTGATGGCGCACGCTGCGCACAGCAAGAGTGTTGAGAGGGAATAATTTCGCTTCATTTGGGTTTTGCCTTTGCGAGATATGGGGCAGCGCGAGCTTACGCAATTTTGCGCGGAAATGCACTTGCGCATAAGCTGCGCGCACGAAATTTCATTCACCACCAATCAGGAGAAAAACTACTCGTGAAAACGTTTGCCTCGACTTTTTTGTGTTTATCCATTGCCGCGCTGTGTTTCGTTTTTGTGAAACCGCAAGCCCAAGCTGTTGACGAAGCAGCGCTGCTCAAGCGCGCGCAAAAGCTGCACCGCGAAGCCATCGTGATTGATACGCATAACGATGTGACTTCGCTGTTGTTGGACGAAGGCTTTGATCTGGCCGACAACGGCGTCAAGCCCGATGGTTCGTTGCGCTCGCACACCGACATCAGGCGTCTCAAAGCGGGCGGACTCGATGCGCAGTTCTTTGCCGTTTTCGTAGACAAAGATTTCGTCAACAAGCCTGTGCGCGAAGGCGGCGGCGCGGCGCGGCGTACGCTGGATATGATCGGCGTGGTTTATGAACAGGTCGCGCGGCATCCTGAGACTTTCGAAATGGCTTTTACCGCGAATGATGTGCGGCGCATCGTGAAGCGCGGCAAGATCGCTTCGCTGATGGGCATCGAAGGCGGCCACGCTATCGAAGACAGCATCTACGCCTTGCGGATGTATCACCAACTCGGCATTCGTTACATGACGTTGACGCATACCAATACGAATGATTGGGCCGATTCCGAAGCCGATCTGAAAAATCAGAACGTCAAACATCACAACGGCCTCAACGATTTCGGCAAAGCCGTCATCACTGAAATGAATCGTTTGGGAATGATGGCCGACATTTCGCACGTCAGCGATAAGACGATGGCTGATGTGCTGGCGACAACCAAAGCGCCGATCATCGCTTCGCATTCATCGGCGCGCGCGATGGCGAATCATACGCGCAACGTGAATGACGAAACGTTGCGCGCCATCGCCAAAAATGGCGGCGTCGTGATGGTGAACTTTTACGACGGATTCATTGATCCGCGAAAGGCCGAAATTACATTGGCTTCGCGTGCGAAGACCGAAGAGTTGAAGGCGCTTTATCCGAACGATCAAAACAAAGTGAATGAAGAGTTGGCGAAATGGCGCGCGACACAACCCAAATTCGACAAGACGCCGCTGTCGGTGTTGATGGATCATTTCATTCACATCATCAAAACTGCAGGCATTGACCACGTAGGCATCGGCGCTGATCTCGACGGCATTCCCCTTGACGCGGCTCCGGTCGGAATGGAAGACGTGTCGAAATATCCAGTGCTGACGATGGAACTGTTGCGGCGCGGTTACAGTGATGGCGACGTGAAAAAAGTATTGGGCGAAAACATCCTGCGCGTGATGAGCGAATGCGAACGGGTTGCGCGCGAAATGCAGAAAGCACAACCCGCGCCTACGCCAGCGAGATTGAAATAACCGGGAACGTCTTCCTGCTTCGGGTAAGGAAGGATCGAAAGATTGACGTAGTTGTCGCCGTCTACTTTGCCATAAAAGCGGTAAGAGCGATTGACTCGACTTGGCCCAAGGCCGTGGCGTTCGGCAAGTTTCGTCTGCACTTGCTCTGCCTCTCACTGATAAATCAATTCGATGAGGCGTTGCACTTCGCGCCCCGTCGCGCCTGTCACCGCAGGCGTCGAGCCGCGCAAAATCGCTTCGGTAAATTCGTCAATAAAGGGCTGATGCAAATTGGCGTGCGGCGGAATCTCTTCGGTGTGTTCACCAGCGGCGGTGCGTACGACAAGGGAGCCTTGGTTCAATGACGGAAGATGCAACGAACCTTCGCTGCCAAACAGAGAAAGCGTATCTTGCGATTCAAGCGCGGCGTGCGTGACGGTCAGCGTGCCGCGCGCGCCGTTGGCGAATTCAAACAGTGCGACGGCTGTGTCTTCGACTTCGCGTTGAAAGAGGATTTGCCCGACGGAGCTTTGCACACTGGCAATCGGGCCGAGCAGGTTGAGCAGCACTTCGATGCGATGGCAGCCGAAATCCATCATTGGGCCGCCGCCTGCCAATTCTTTTTTGACGAACCAATGGCGCGGATGATCGGGCGCGGGATTGAATCGCTCGAAGGCGTTGATTTGTGCGACCACCGGACGACCGATGACGCCATCGGCCAGTAAGGTTTTGATGCGATGCAACACCTGATAGCTGTGTCGGTAATAGGCGATGCCCAATTGCACGCCGTGAGTTTGGCACGCAGCGAGCATGCGGTCGCATTCGGCCACGCTCAGCGCCATCGGCTTTTCGCACAACACGTGTTTGCCCGCTTCGGCGGCGGCGATGGTTTGCTCGGCATGCAAGTGAACCGGTGTCGCCAGATAAACCGCATGAATTTCGTCATCGGCTAACAACTCGCGCCAATCGGCATACCAACGCCGCGCGCCGAATTCCTGCGCGAAGGCTGCGGCTAGGTTCGCTTGCGCGCGACTGACGGCGATCAGTTCGCTATTCGCCAGCTCGCGTAACGCGGGTGTGACGCGCTTGCGCGCGATGTCTCCGCAACCGATCAAGCCCCAGTTGAGTTTGTTCATAACGGTGTTTGCGTTAAGCGCGACTGACGAACTCATTCAGTTCCGTATTCACGCGAATGACTTCGCCTTCTTTGATGAACAGCGGCACGCGCACTACCAAGCCGGTTTCAAGCGTAGCCGCTTTGGTCGTGCCGCCCGAAGCCGAATCGCCTTTCATTGCGGGTTCGGTTTCGGCAACGGCGAGGTCTACCATCGTCGGCAGTTGAATCGAAATCGGCTCGCTGTTGTAAGTG
>JABFSD010000205.1 GCA_013140935.1 Acidobacteriota bacterium | reverse complement strand
CCGCAACTGAGCTTCAACATGGTTTGATCCTTTTGGTTTGAAAGTAATAGAAAACTGCGGGCCGATTGTAATCAACAACTAAATGAATACGAAACCCTATACACCTGTGACTCCGTTCGATGCCGCCGCCGTTGTGTTATTGCGTCGCGTTACTAATCCGCAAGTGTTCTGGATCAAGCGTTCGCACGCGCTCAAATTCCTCGGCGGCTTTCACGCCTTCCCCGGTGGACGTTTGGACGAAAGTGATTACCTCGTTCCCAACGACATGGCATCTGCCTTGCGAACCTGTGCCGTCCGCGAAGTCTTTGAAGAGACCGGTCTGTTGCTCACGAAAAACGCTAATTCGTTATCAGCCGCACATCGCCGTGAATTACGCTTGGCGTTGCTCAATGACGAAATCAGCTTTGCCGACTTGTTAGCGCAAAACGAACTGGTGCTTGATTTCGCGCGCTTCACCGAGCTGCCGACGTGGTGTACGCCCGCGCCTGCGCCGCGCCGCTTCAATACGCGCTTTTTTGCGGTGTGGCTTTCTGAAAAAGAAGACGACGAACAGGAAGCCGAAATCATCACAGGCGAATTAGCTGAAGGCGAATGGCTCACGCCGCAAGAGGCGCTACAACGATGGACGGATGGTAATACGCTGATCGTGACGCCGATCCTCACAACGATGAGGGCGCTAACGGAAGGCGCAAGCGATTTCGCCGAACGTTTGCACGCGACTTCGCAAGCGACGCGCGAGTTTTGGGAACAGCGCGTAGAGTTGCGCGAAGGCTTTTTCATTGCGCCCTTACGCACGCCAACGATTCCGCCCGCCACGCATACGAACTGCTATCTCATCGGCGGCGAAGAAATGGTGATCGTTGATCCGGGTTCGCCTTATCCCGATGAACAGGCGCGCTTCGATCAAATCGTCGAAGCCTTTCTCGTTGAAGGCCGCCGCTTCCGTGAAATCATCATCACGCATCTGCATCCCGATCACATTGGCGGTGTGATGCACTTGGCCGAACGCTTCGGCGTTCCCGTCGCCGCGCATCGGCTGACCGCCAGCGAGATCAACGGCGAAGTGCGCGTAGACCGTTTGATCGAAGACGACGAACTGATCGTGTTGCGCAACAAATCCAATTCGCTCGAATGGCGTTTGCGTGCGTTGTGGACGCCCGGCCACGCGCGCGGTCACCTCAGCTTGCACGAAGAGCGCACCGGCACGCTCATCACCGGCGATTGTGTAGTCGGTCTCGGCACGGTCGTCATCGCTCCGCCTGAAGGCAATATGACGGATTATTTCGCATCGTTGCGGCGTTATCTCGCGCTCGACAAGCTCACCGCGTTACTGCCCGGTCACGGCCCTGTCATCGCGGATGCACGTACGAAGATTGAGGAATACATCACGCATCGTCTGGCACGCGAAGCGAAAATACTGGTCGCGCTAGGCGACGCGCCGCTGACGATTCCCGCCATCGTGCAAGCTGTTTACACCGATGTAGCGCCCGCCATGCATCAACTCGCGGAGCTTTCAGTACGCGCGCATCTAGACAAACTGACGCAGGAAGGTCTCGTGCAGGCACGGCAAAACGTTTATGCGCTTGTCTAAAAGCGCGTGTGGAGTTTATCCTCTCGCTTACCTCCCCAAAGGCCAGCACTGATTCATCACAGACCCCACGCGCCGCATATCAAGCAGGCGCAACCGAACGATTCAGCTTGCCCCGACTAATTTGAAGGACTGCTAAATTGACCGAAACCACCATGTTGAATCTGAGAAAGCAAGAGAAGGAACACTCATTCACACACGAGTCTGCGAGCGCGCTGTCATTGTCGCCGCTGGATAAAACCGAAACGGCGATTATTCCGTTGCAGCAAGGTTCGCTCGCCGCGACTGACGCGCAGGTTGAAGAAACTGAACCCACTCGCCTCACGCGGGCGCTCGACTTCTTAGTTCGTTATCCGAAACTTTCGGTAGTGTTCACTGCTTGCGCCGTAGCGACGCTTTCACTCGGCACGTGGGTCGGCGCACTTTTCTTTGAGAACAAAGTCCTCAAACATCAAATCAACCAACGGCAGCAGGCGGCCAAAGTCGAAAGCGCCGAAGAAATCAAATCGCGCATTGACGAAGCCAAAACCCAGATGAGCCAGTTGCAAAACCAGATGGAAGCGCAACAAACTGACGTCATCCTGACCGAACAGGCTTCGCTCGCAGGTGAAAACGCGCGGCTCTTGCAAGACTTGAATCAGCTATCCAAACCGCAATTCGGCGCGCCGCTCGTGCTGCTTGAAGCGGCTTCGGTAAAGTTCGCCGCGAATCCTGCCAACAAAGATCAAGCTACGACGATTGACGTGCCGTTCAATTACGCACTCTTCACGGTCGTGATGCAGCCGACACCGGCCCTTACGGAAAAAGGTTTTCAGAGCTATTTCGTCGAACTGCTCAACCCCAAAGGCAAAGGCGTCGCGTGGAGCGAGAAGCTGCTCAAAGCGACGACGCCGAGCATTCCGCTGACGTTTGCGCGACGGGCGATTACGGCGGGCAAATACCAACTCAAACTTTACGGACTGGTCGGGAAGAAAAAAGAGTTCGTCGAGCAATACGATTTGCAGGTCAATTACCTGTCTGATCCCGCATTGAAACCTGCGAAAAAAGCGGTGAAGAAAAAGTGAGCCTTGCCGCAACGCAACACGATTCATAGAATGGCTTTGCCAGCAAACATTAACTCGAAGGGAAAACCGCTATGGACCAAGAAACGCAAGAGCGACTGAACCAGCTTGAGGCAATCTTATTGAAACTCGCCGCCAGTGATTTGAGACAAAGCCAGATGGCCGAGGAAATACGCGCAGAGTCTCGCGCCAATGAGATCAGGCACACCCAACTCCTTGAAGAAATGCGTGCCGAACACCAAACCAGATTGGAGCATCACGACATTCTTTTAGACCAGGTGCTTAAATCTCAGTTGCGTCTCGAAGAATTGGCAGAGCTAGCCTTCAAGATGTTGCGCAACCATGAAAACCGTATCGGCGTCCTTGAATCGCGTTAAGTGATGACGCGCAAAATTACACAAATAGAAAGGAGAGAAACCATAATGGGCAGAGGTGACAAGAGAACGAAAAAAGGCAAGATTTCTGCGAGTAGCTACGGCAAGTCGCGCAAGAATCCCAAACAGATTCGCAAAGCCGTCAAGGCGAAAGCCAAAGCAAAAGCAACGGCATAACGCTCGCCGTTTAGAGTACCGTCTTTAGGCGGAATCGGCTCGTTTACGAGCCGGACTTGGGCGGCTAAAGCCGCCGATTCCGCCTAAAGACGGTACTCTAAACGGTGGGCATCAACTCAAGACACGCGCTTTCAGTTCGGCCATCACTTCAGCCAGCGCATCAACACTCATCGGCGCGCTGCCGCCGCCTTGCGCGAAATCAGGCTTGCCGCCGCCGCGTCCTTGCAATCGTTCACACGCGACTTTCATCAACGCATTCATATCCCCAAAAGCATTTGGTGCCAGATCGCTCGAACGCGCGAACACCAAGCGCGCCGCGCCGTTTTCCATCGCCGCCAGCAACGCTACGGTTTGCGGACGTTCGACCAAACGATGCGCGATGAGTTTGGCTTCTTCAAAATCGCGGTCGGTGAATGTA